>DATDDC010000690.1:0-4915 GCA_036523995.1 Anaeromyxobacter sp. | reverse complement strand
CGACCTCGAGGTGGTGCGTGAAGAAGCTGCCGCCCAGCGCCGCGGACTCCTGCGCCTGCTCGCCGACCGCCGTCGAGGCGATGAACGCCGTGCCGGTCACGTCGTCGCCGGGCAGAGCGAAGGCGAGCGCCGGCGCAGCCTTGGCGCCCTTCACCTGGGTGAGGAGGCCGGCCTCGCAGGCGTCCACGATGGCGACCTTCGCGTCGGCGCCCGACTGGGAGACGAGCCCGCGGAGGGTCTCGAACGGGAGCCGCTCGCCCTCCATCTCGAGGCCGCCCGAGCTCGCGTGCCCGGAGTAGTACACGAAGAGGAACGTCCGCTCACCCTTCTCCCGGGCCGCGCGGATCCTCGGCTCGAGCGCCTTCACCGCGCTCTCCAGCGCGGCCGGCCGCTTCCCGCGGAGGAGCAAGATCCCGTCGGCGTCGAACTCGCCGAGCTCGCGGAGCGTCTGGTACATGCGCTCCGCGTCCTTCTCCGCAAACCAGAGCCGCGGCCGCCCGGGATCGCCGTGGTCGTTCCCCGCCACGACTGCGAACCGCTCCGCGCGCGCGGCGAGGGGAAGGAGGAGCAGCGCAGCGAGCGCTGCTCTCACCGCGAAACCCGATCGCCTGGAGGTCATGGCTGCTTCTCGAGCAGGAGCGAGGCCTGCATCCATCCCGAGTGCGAGCCGCCCAGGCTGCGCGCGGCGCGGACGCGCTCCGGCCCGCCCTTCGCCACCGCCTCCACCGCGGCCTTCACCTCGGGCCAGACCACCTTCTTCGTCGGGGCGCACACGGCGAAGATCCGCTCCGGACCTGGCTGACCGTCGAGCACGGCCCCGCCCGGAACCGGGCCGGCGTCGTGGCATTCCGGATCCTTGCCGGCGGGCGGGTAGAGCCGGGAGACCTCGCCCTTCGCGTCGATGGAGAGGATCCACAGATAGCAGTCGTGCTTCGCGGGCTGCACCTTGAAGCGAAGCGCCGCGCCGGCCGGGACCTTCGCGCCATCGCCGGCGGCGGACGTACCCTGGCCACCGTTCACGTAGACGGCGAGCGCCATCCCGCTTCCCTTGACGCCGTACTCGTAGTCCTTGGGCGGCCCGGACGGCACCAGGACGGCGAGGGCGATGGCCGCGAGCGCGCCCACGGGAGCGACGACGAACGACCAGTGGAAGCGGAAGCGACGCTTCTCCATCGCGTCCTCGACCGCCTCGACCGTCCGGGGGAACACGAACCGGCGGAACTCGTCGCCCTCCTCGCGCATGCGGGCGAGGCGCGAGGCGCAGCTCGGGCAATCCGCGACGTGGCTGGACTCCGGCGAGCGCTCCGGCTGGAGCAGGAAGAGCTCGAGGGCGAGATCCGAAGGGCAACGGGGCGTCATGGCTCATCTCCCGAAACGAGCTTGCGGGCGCGCTCGAGGAAGCGCGCCAGCCTGCGTTCGACGGTCTTGCGGGAAATGCCGAGCGCGCCGGCGAGCTCCTCGTGGCCCATGCCGTCCACGAGGACGCCCACGGCCACCGCGCGCGTGCCTTCGTCGAATTGCGCCAGGATGGTCCCGGCGAGGTGCCGGTCCGGAAAGGGCGCCTCGGCGACGTCGCTGGCGACCTCGAGCTCCATCGGCGTCTCGCCGCGGCGGTTCCTGTTCCGGAGGACGTTGAGGCAGTGGTTCGTCGCGACCCGATAGAGCCAGGGCAGGACGATCGCCGGATCGTCGAGCTTCGCAATGTCCCGCACGAGCTTCACGAAGACCTCCTGGGTCGCGTCGCTCGCCGCCTCTTTGTCCCTGAGGAGCTTGAGGCAGCGCCTGTACACAGCAGGACCGTAGGTGCGATAGATCTCCGCCGCTCTCTCTCGGCTTGGCACCCCGGCCTCTGCCATCGAAACACCCCTCTCCTCGGGACTGGGACAGGGTCGATTCTCGCAGCGGACGGGCCGGAGGGCGAGGGAACCCCACAGGGGCTCGGAGCGGCTGCCCGGACGGAGGCTACCCCGGGGGTGCCTCGATCGCGAGCAGCAGGTGCCCGCGGTTCGAGCAGCTACGTCCCGAGATACGCGGATTTACGCCATCGAAGCTGTAGCCGGCCTGGCATCTACCATGCTATTCGAGGCGCCCGAACCCCGCTCACCTTCGGAGATAGATCGCGATGGCAAAGCTCACCCCGAAACAGGTCCTCGATCTGGCCAAGGAGAAGAAGGCCACCTACGTCGACCTGAAGTTCATGGACTTCATCGGCATCTGGCAGCACTTCTCGGTTCCGCTCTACGAGCTCACCGAGGGCGTCTTCGAGGAGGGCCTCGGCTTCGACGGGTCCTCGATCCGCGGCTGGCAGGCGATCCACGCCTCCGACATGCTCGTCATCCCCGATCCGGACACGGCCGTGATCGACCCGTTCATGGCGGAGCCGACGCTCTCCCTCATCTGCAACATCGTCGATCCGATCACGAAGGAGCCGTACTCGCGCGACCCGCGCAACATCGCCATCAAGGCGGAGAAGTACCTCAAGTCGAGCGGGATCGGCGACACGGCGTACTTCGGGCCGGAGCCCGAGTTCTTCATCTTCGACGAGGTCCGCTACGACGCCGGCGTGAACCACGGGTTCTACAAGATCGACTCGATCGAGGGTCAGTGGAACACCGGCCGCGAGGAGCCCGGCGGCAACCTCGGCTACAAGCCCCGCTACAAGGAGGGCTATTTCCCGGTACCGCCCATCGACAGCCAGCAGGACATCCGCACCGAGATGTGCCGCGTGATGGAGTCCGTCGGCATCCACGTGGAGAAGCAGCACCACGAGGTGGCCACCGCCGGGCAGGCCGAGATCGACCTGCGATTCGACTCGCTGCTCGCCATGGCCGACAAGCTCCAGTGGTACAAGTACACGCTCAAGAACGTCGCCCGCCGGCACGGCAAGACGGTGACGTTCATGCCGAAGCCGCTCTACGGCGACAACGGCTCGGGCATGCACACGCACCAGTCCATCTGGAAGAACGGGAAGCCGCTCTTCGCGGGCGACGGGTACGCTGGCCTCTCCGAGCTCGCCATGAACTACATCGGCGGCATCCTGAAGCACGGGCCGGCGCTGGCCGCGCTCTGCTGCCCGACGACGAACAGCTACAAGCGGCTCGTCCCGGGCTTCGAGGCACCCATCAACCTCGCCTACTCGGCGCGGAACCGCTCCGCCTCGATCCGCATCCCGATGTACTCGCCCTCGCCCAAGGCGAAGCGCATCGAGTTCCGCTCGCCCGATCCCGCTTGCAACGGCTATCTCGCCTTCGCCGCCATGCTCATGGCCGGCCTCGACGGCGTCGAGAACAAGCTCAACCCGGGCCAGCCGCTCGACAAGGACATCTACGGCATGTCTCCGGAGGAGCTCCGCGAGATCCCGAAGATGCCGGGCTCGCTCGACGAGGCGCTCGAGTGCCTGCGCCGGGACCACAAGTTCCTGCTCAAGGGCGACGTCTTCACCGACGACGTCATCGAGACGTGGATCCAGTACAAGTACGACAAGGAGGTCAATCCGGTCCGGATGCGGCCTTCGCCGATCGAGTACTCGCTGTACTTCGACATTTGACGGCGAGCTTTCGCTCGCCATCCATGTAGAAGTCACTTCGACGTCAATCTTGCTGGGGGCTTCGCCCCCCAGTCCCCCCGCGGCTTCACGCGGGGTCAGCACGGGACGGCCGCCCTCCGGGGCGGCCGTTTTTTTTCGGCGGGTGGCGCACCGTCCGGGCCGATGCTACATGGGGCGCGCCGTGATCCCGTTCCGCGCGAGCCTGCAGACCGCCGTGGGCGGCCTGCCGAGGATCTTCTGGACCCTCGTCGTCGGGATCTTCGTGAACCGGCTGGCGAGCTTCGTCATCACGTTCCTCGCCATCTACCTCGTCCGGGAGCGGGGCCTCGCCGCGAACGAGGCCGGCCGCATCGCCGCGCTCTTCGGCTTCGGCCTCCTCGTGGCGGGACCGGTGGGCGGCACGCTCGCCGACGCGGTCGGCCGGCGCGCCACCATGATCCTCTCGCTCGTGCTCGGCGCGCTCTCCACGGGCGCCATCGGCTTCGCGCGCGAGCCTGCGGCGCTCGCCGTCCTCACCTTCCTCTCCGCGCTGACGAACGAGATGTACCGGCCCGCCATGGCGGCGGTCATCGCCGACGTGGTGCGGCCCGGCGACCGCGCCCGCGCCTGGGGGCTCATGTACTGGGCCGTGAACCTCGGCTGGGGGGTGGGCCTCGCCCTGGGCGGCCTCATCGCCTCGCGGAGCTTCGTGGCGCTGTTCCTCGCGGACGCGGCGACCAGCCTCGGCTTCGCCGCCATCGTGGCCCGCGGCGTCCCCGAGACGCGCCCCGCGGACGTGCGCGCGCAGCCGCCGCTCGCCGGCCTCGCGCGCGTCTTCGCCGACGGCCCGTTCGTGGGGTTCCTCCTCCTGAACCTGACCGCGCTCGTGGTGTTCGTGCAGTTCCAGCTCGCGGGGGCGGTGGACATGAGCGCCCACGGCCTCGGGCCGGGCGTCTTCGCAGCGATCCTGTCGCTGAACGCCATCGGCGTGGTGATCCTGCAGCCCATCCTCGGCCCCGCGCTCTCCCGGAGCGACGGCGCGCGGCTCCTCGCGGCGTCCTCGCTGTTCATCGGGGCGGGGTTCGGCGTGAACGCGCTCGCGGGGTGGCTGCCTCCGCTCCCGGTCTACGCGGCGGGGACGGTGCTCTGGACGATCGGCGAGGTCACGGGGTTCCCGGCGGGCGCCGCCATCGTCGCGAACCTCGCCCCCTCGGACCTCCGCGGCCGCTACCAGGGCGTCTTCTCGATGTCGTGGGGCGTCGCCTTCACGGTCGCGCCGGTGCTCGGGGGGGAGCTGCTGACGCGCCTGGGCAGCCGCGCGCTCTGGGCCACGTGCTTCCTCATCTGCGCGGCGGTCGCCGCGGGCCACGTCCTCACGGCGGGCCCGCG
>DATDDC010000689.1:0-4021 GCA_036523995.1 Anaeromyxobacter sp. | reverse complement strand
CCACGCGGACAACCCCGCCCTGGGTCTGCGCGCCATCCGCTACTGCCTGCGCCAGCCGGACCTCTTCCGCACGCAGCTGCGGGCCCTCCTGCGCGCGTCCGTGCACGGGAACCTCAAGATCATGTTCCCCATGATCTCCGGCGTGACCGAGCTCCGGGCGGCGAAGAAGGCGCTCGAGGAGGTCCGGGCCGAGCTCCTGCGCGAGGGCAAGAAGGTGAAGGAGGGCATCCCCATCGGCATCATGATCGAGCTCCCCTCCGCCGCGATGATCGCCGACCGCCTCGCCCGGGAGAGCGACTTCTTCTCCATCGGCACGAACGACCTCATCCAGTACGCCATCGGCATCGATCGGCAGAACAAGGACGTCGCCTACCTCTACAAGCCGCTCCACCTCGCCGTCCTCCGCCTGCTGAAGCTCGTCTGCGACGCCGGGCGAGCCGCGAGCATCCCCGTGTCGATGTGCGGCGAGATGGCGGGGGAGCCGATGAACGCCCTCGTCCTCGCCGGGCTGGGCGTCTCCGAGCTGTCCATGAACGGGCCCTCCATCCCTTTCGTGAAGCGCGTCCTCCGGGCGGCCAGGGCGTCGGACGGGCGCGCCCTCGTCGAGCGGCTGTTCGCCCTCACGACGGCGGACGACATCGAGCGCGAGGTCCGCACGGAGATGACGAGCCGCTTCCCGGGCCTCCTCGGCGAGGACGCGGCTGGCCCGGTCCCCGGATGACCGGCCCGCGGGCCCGGCTCGGCCCGACGCTGGCCGTGCGCGGCTGGACGCGCCTCCGCCATATTGACGGGCGGGTGCGGGACCGCGTACGTTGCCTGCCCCGCCGCGAGGACCGGATCCCATGATCAGCGACTATCTCTTCACCTCGGAGTCCGTCACCGAGGGGCATCCCGACAAGATGGCGGACCAGATCTCGGACGCCGTCCTCGACGCCGTGATCGCGCAGGACAAGCGCGGCCGGGTCGCCTGCGAGACCCTGCTCAAGACGGGCTACGTCATGATCGCCGGGGAGATCACCACCTCGGCGCGGATCGACTACTCGCGCCTCGCCCGGGAGGTCGTGAAGCGCATCGGCTACACCCACGGGGACATGGGCTTCGACGGGAACACCTGCGGCGTGCTCGTCGCCGTCGATCAGCAGTCTCCCGACATCGGGCAGGGCGTCGACACCGGGGGGGCCGGCGATCAGGGCATGATGTTCGGGTACGCCTGCGACGAGACGCCGGAGCTCATGCCGGCGCCCATCCAGTACGCGCACGCCGTGACCCGCCAGCTCGCGAAGGCGCGCCGCGCGGGGCTCGACTTCCTGCGCCCGGACGGGAAGAGCCAGGTCTCCGTCGAGTACCAGGGCGGGCGGCCCGTCCGCATCGACACGGTGGTCGTCTCCACGCAGCACGCCGCCGACGTCTCGAACAAGAGGCTCCACGCCGCCGTCCGCGAGGAGGTCATCGCGAAGGCGCTGCCGAAGAAGCTCATCGACAAGAAGACCAAGATCTTCATCAACCCGACCGGCCGGTTCGTGATCGGCGGGCCCATGGGCGACACGGGCGTCACCGGGCGCAAGATCATCGTCGACACCTACGGCGGCATGGGCCGCCACGGCGGCGGCGCGTTCAGCGGCAAGGATCCCTCCAAGGTCGACCGCTCCGCCGCGTACATGGGCCGCCACATCGCGAAGAACGTGGTCGCGGCGGGGCTGGCGCGGCGCTGCGAGGTGCAGGTCGCCTACGCCATCGGCGTCGCGGAGCCGGTCTCGGTGATGGTCGACACGTTCGGCACCGGATCCGTCCCGGACGCGCGCATCGCTCGCGCCGTGAGGTCGGTGTTCGGCCTCACCCCGAAGCAGATCATCGATGGGCTCGACCTCCTGCGGCCCATCTACGAGAGGACGGCGGCCTACGGCCACTTCGGCCGGACCGAGAAGTCCTTCACGTGGGAGTTGACGGACAGGAAAGACGCGCTCCGCGACGCCGCGGGCGCGAAGGTCCGCGCCGTCGCCGGCGCGTAGCGCCGGATCAATCGCCGCGCTCCGGGGTCCCGCGCACCCCGGCGTCGCCTCCTCGCGACGCCCCAATTGGCTCCTCGGAGCCCCGGTTTCATCGTGATCTGCGTCGCTTCGCCCCCGTGCGGGTCGACGGGTCTCGCATTGACATCCGGGTCAGGTGGCGGTACTTCGGGTGGGTTCTCGGACGTCACCTACGGACGTTCACCTTCGGAGGACTTCATGCGTCTGTGTTCATTCACGCGGCTCCTCGCGGCTGCGGGCACGGTATACCTCGCTGCCGCCTCGGCCCCGGCGTTCGCGCTTGCCGACGTCACGGTCGCGCTCACGGCGCCCGCGGACCCCGACACCGGTAATCCCATCGGCGTCGACGTCGGAGCGAAGAACAACTACACGGCGGAGATCACGAACGCCGGTCCGGACGCGGCGACGAACGTGAAGCTCACGGTCACGGCTGTGCCCACCCCGATGACGCTGTCGACCTTGACGGGGTGCGCGCCCGTTCCGGGCGACCCGTCGTCCTGCACGATCGCAAATCTCCCTGTGACCAATCCCCCCACGACTCCTCCCGCGAAGGTGACCGTCGTCGCCGATTGGGCCGCCAAGGACGCGCCGACGACTTGCCCGAACGGCGCGCTCACCACGGGCACGTTCTCGGTCTCCGTCGTGGCGGACAACGATACGACCCCGTCGACGTCGAGCGTCTCGGGCACGACCGTGAACGACTTCGCGGACCTGGTCAGCGTGGTCACCCCGGGCGAGCAGGGCATCTCCCCTGGCCAGACGGTCGCCATGCACGGCGTCGTGACGAACAACGGCCCCTGCCTGGCGGATGCCGTGACCGCGGACTTCGTGTATCCGAGCGCGCTTGGGTTCACGTCCGCAACGGATGGGACTCCTGCGTTCTGCTCGACCGACGCCATCGCGGACGCCTTCGCGGGCTTCGGCTGCGCGATGGGCCCTCTCGGCGTCGCTGAGTCCCGGTCGTTCGACGCGCAGTTCACGCTCGCGTCGTTGCCATCGGATCTCACGAAGGGCGCCTACCGGCTCGAGGTGGACGCGAACGCGAAGACGGTGCACGACCCGAACTCCGAAAACAACGCGGGCATCGGCACGAACCGGTTCTCGAAGAGCGAAGGCAGCGGCTGCAGCACCGGCGGCGCCGGCACCCTGCTCGCCCTCCTCTCGCTCGTGATGCTCCGCTTCGGGCGCCGCAGGACGAGCTAGCGCCGCGAAGGCGGCCGCGCCGAGGCCGCCGAGGTTCCAGGAGCCGCCGGTCCGCGAGGGCCGGCGGCTCTCTTTCTGGAGGAGTTGACCGGGCGGGCCCGAATCGATATATCCGCTCATCCGGATTGAGCGATGAATCGGACCGCCGCCCACCCTCTCCCGCGCCAGGACGGCCTCCTCGGCTGGATGGACGGGCTCGGCGAGCCCACCCGGCTGCGCATCCTCCGCGTCCTGGACGGCCGCGAGATGTCGGTGCTCGAGCTCTGCGACGTCCTCGCCGTGCCCCAGTCCACCGCCTCGCGCCACCTCAAGGTGCTCGCCGACCGGGGCTGGCTCACCTCGCGCCGCGTGGGAACGCAGAGCCTGTACGGGTTCGCGGAGCGGCTCCCCCCTCGGGCGCGGAGGCTCTGGGAGCTCGCCCGGGAGGAGGCGGCGGCCTGGCCCGCCGTCCGCGGGGACGCGGAGCGCCTGCGGGCGGTGAAGGCGCGCCAGGCGCAGCGCTTCTTCGCGGGCGCGGCGGGCGCGTGGAAGAAGCTCCGCGCGGACGTGTACGGCTCCCGCGTGGACGCGGAGGCCCTGCTCGCGCTCCTCCCGCCCGGCTGGACCGTGGCGGACCTCGGCTGCGGGACGGGCGCGCTCGCCGCCGAGCTCGCCGCGCAGGTGCGGAGGGTGATCGCCGTCGACCAGTCCGCGGCCATGCTCGCCACGGCCCGCAAGGTCCTCGCCGGCCGCGAGAACGTCGAGCTCCACGAGGCACCGCTCGAGGCGCTTCCCATCCCCGACCGGACCTG
>DATDDC010000688.1:0-5677 GCA_036523995.1 Anaeromyxobacter sp. | reverse complement strand
CACGCGCCGGCGCGAGAGGCGGGCGAGCTTCGCCCGCACCGCGGTGTTCTCGGGGTCGAGGCCGAGCACCCGGTCGTAGAACGCGAGGGCGCGCGCCGCCGCTCCCTCCGCCAGGGCGCCGTCCCCGAGCGCCATGAGGGTCGCCGTGGCACGGGCGGGGAACGCCGACTTGAAGGCGGCGGGGTCCCGCAGGAAGTCCGGCAGCGCCTCCTCGGGCCGCTCGATGCCGACCTGCGCGAGGGCGCGATCGAGCGCGTCGCGGATGGCCGCGGCGCTCTGGGGCCGGCGGTCCGGATCGACCGCCAGGCACGAGGCGACGAGCTCCGCGAGCGGGTCGGGCACGCGCGCATCGACGGTGCGCGGATCCTCGAAGTCGCCCTCCAGCACGCGCCGCAGGATGGCGGTCGGGTTCGGCGCGGCGAAGGGGAGCTTCCCGGTGGCGAGCCAGTAGAGGATGGTGCCGAGGGAGAAGAGGTCGCTGCGCGCGTCGGCGTCCCGGCCCTCCACGATCTCGGGCGCCATGTGGTGGGGCGATCCCACGAGCGCGCCGGTCATGGTCATGCGCTCGTCCGAGGCGAGGATGCGCGCGATCCCGAAGTCGGCCAGCTTCACCGCGGGAGGGTCGCCGTCGCGGACGAGGACGTTCTCCGGCTTGAGGTCCCGGTGGATCACGCCGGCGGAGTGCGCGTGGACGAGCGCGTCGGTGAGGGCGCGGCCCACGAGCATGCCCACCTCGGGGAAGCCGAAGCCGATGTCGTGCGCGTAGGCGCGCAGCGTCCGGCCCCGGACGAACTCGGTGACGAGGTAGCTCTCCACCGCGCCGTCGCCGGCGTAGTCGTAGATCTCGACGATGCCGGGATGGGCCAGGCGCGCGACGGCGCGCGCCTCCCGCGAGAAGCGGGCGCGGGACTCGCGGGCGGAGGCGAGGTGCGGGTGGAGGAGCTTGACGGCGACCTCGCGGTCGAGCGCGGTGTCGCGGCCCCGGTACACGACGGCCATGCCGCCGCTGCCC
This sequence comes from Anaeromyxobacter sp., assembly GCA_036523995.1. Lineage (GTDB taxonomy): Bacteria > Myxococcota > Myxococcia > Myxococcales > Anaeromyxobacteraceae > Anaeromyxobacter. The sequence goes on along the minus strand of DATDDC010000688.1, from coordinate 4,665 downwards.
ACCTGCTCGAGGAGCTCGTATCGGCCCAGCATCCGGATCACGCCGCTCCCCCGAAATCCGCCCGCACCCAGATCCACTCCGGCGCACCTTTCCGCACACCCCGCGGCGCGCCGATCGCGACATCGCTGGCGGGGTCGAGTGCGGGACTATGACACGGGCGCCCGGTTTTCGGCCACTCCGCAGTTTCGCCCCGCGTACGGCGCGCGGCGTCGCAGAGCTCACCAGGCAGGCACGGCACCGCTGCCCGTGCCCGGAAGGACGCGCGCGGCGACGAGCGCCCGGATCGTGGCGGCCACGGCCTCGCTCGAGACGGGGTACGCCGGCCTCCAGCCGATCCCCGCGAGGCGCGACGTGTCGTAGTAGTGATCCGCGCTCATCCAGTGGAGCGCCTCGCGATCGATCCGCGGCGCGGTCGACGGAGCGATGCGCGCCCGGCCCGCGAGCGCGTCCCACGCGCGGGCGAGCCTCTGGTTCAGGCCCTCGAGGAGCGCGCGGTCGGGCACGTGGCGCAGGAGCCACAGGAGCGCGCCCGTGAGCCGCGGGAGCGTGGGCAGGACTCGGCCGGGCTCGTAGCCGAGCGCCGCGAGCGCGGTGGCGAGGTGCTCGGCGAGCGGCAGCGGCGCGTCGTCGCCCACGTTGAAGGCGCGCCCCACCACGGCGGCGTCGTCCGGATGCACGACGACGTGCGACACCGCGCGGGCGAGGTCGTCGAGGTGAACGAGGTGCGCCACCGGCCCGCGCCGGATGATGGGGACGCGCCTCCTTCCCCGGTTCACGAGCGCCACGAGCGAGAGGGCGCGCACCGGACCGCCGCGCAGGCTGGGCCCGTAGAGGATCGCCGGGCGGAGCACGGTGAGGGGAGCGCCGCGCCGGAAGGCCGACCAGCTCGCCTGCTCGGCGCACCAGCGGATGCGCTCGTAGGCGGTGCGCGGGGCCTTGAGCTCGCCCTCGCGGCAGGGGAGGTTCCTCGGCGTGCCGTACACGGCGACGGTGGAGACGTGCACGAGCCGCCGCGCGCCGGCGCTGCGAGCCAGATCGGCGGCGCCGAGGGCGGCCGCCTGCTCGGCCTCGGTGCGCAGGCCCTCGTCGAGGTCGCGCGGCAGCCGCAGCCCGAGGTGCACCACCGCCTCGACGCCGCGCGGATCCACCTCGAGCCGCATGCGGCCGTCGGGGCCGATGGACACGTGGCGCGCGGAGAAGCCGGACGCGCCGAGCGCGCCGGCCACGGCGTCGGCGATGGGACCCGGAGACCCGGTGACTAGGGCGAGACGCTCCACGCTGCGGCCCCCCCGGGCGCGCGGCCAGACGAGGATTCGAGCTTCGCGACCGGCGAAGCCGGCCTAGACCCGGACCTCCTCCGGCTTCTTCGCGGTCGGCGTGGGGGCGGGCGGCTTCTTGTCGCCCTCGGGCTCGGAGGGCGGCGGCGGCTTGCGGCCGAGCGGGCTCTCCTCCATGGCCGCCTTGAGCACGTCGTCCATGTGCGAGGCGAAGACGAAGTCGAGCTCCTTGCGCGCCTGCTGGGGCACGTCCACGAGGTCCTTCTCGTTCCGCGCCGGCATGATGATGCGCTTGATGCCCGCGCGGTGCGCGGCGAGGACCTTCTCCTTGATGCCGCCCACCGGCAGGACGAGGCCGCGCAGCGTCACCTCGCCGGTCATGGCGACGTCGGAGCGAACGCGGATGCCTGTGAGGAGGGACACGAGCGCGGTGAGGATGGTCACGCCGGCCGAGGGGCCGTCCTTCGGGATCGAGCCCGCCGGGAAGTGGATGTGGATGTCGGTCTTCTCGAGGAAGTTGGCCGGGATGCCGAGCGTGTCGGCCTTCGATCTCAGGTAGCTGAGGGCCGCCTGCGCCGACTCCTTCATCACGTCGCCGAGCTGTCCGGTGAGGGTGAGCGACCCCTTGCCGGTCATGCGCGTCGCCTCGATGAAGAGGATGTCGCCGCCCGCGGCGGTCCAGGCGAGCCCCGTCGCGACGCCGGGGATCTCCGTGCGCTCGGCCGTCTCGTTGTAGAACTTCTCCGGCCCGAGCATGTCGGCGAGGTCGGCCTCGTCGACGAGGCGCTTCGCGCCGGGCGCGATCTTGCCGCTCGCGACCTCCACCGCGACGGCGCGGCAGCAGTCGGCGATGCGGCGCTCGAGGTTTCGGACGCCGGCCTCGCGCGTGTACGCGATGATGATCTTGATGAGGCCCTTCTCCGTGAAGTTGATGGCGTCGGGGGAGAGCCCGTGCTCCCGGAGCTGCTTCGGGATGAGGTGGTTCTGGGCGATGTGGACCTTCTCCTCGAAGGTGTACCCGGGCAGCTCCAGGATCTCCATGCGGTCCTTGAGCGGCCCCGGGATCGGGTCGAGCAGGTTCGCCGTGCCGATGAACATCACCTTGGAGAGGTCGTAGGGCAGATCGAGGTAGTGATCCGAGAAGCTGAAGTTCTGCTCGGGATCGAGGACCTCGAGGAGCGCCGCCGAGGGATCGCCGCGGAAGTCGGCCCCGAGCTTGTCGATCTCGTCGAGCATCATGACCGGGTTGACGGTCGCGGCCTTCTTCATCGACTGGATGATGCGGCCGGGGAGGGCGCCCACGTAGGTGCGCCGGTGGCCGCGGATCTCCGCCTCGTCGCGGACGCCGCCGAGCGAGAGCCGCACGAACTTGCGTCCGATGGCGCGGGCGATGGACTGGCCGAGCGAGGTCTTGCCCACGCCGGGGGGCCCCACGAAGCAGAGGATGGGCCCGCGCATGTCGTTCTTCAGCTTGCGGACCGCCAGGTACTCGAGGATGCGCTTCTTGATCTGCTGCAGCGCGTAGTGGTCGTTGTCGAGGATGGTGCGGGCATTCTCGATGTCGAGGTTGTCGTCGCTGCGCTTCGACCAGGGCAGGTCGGCGATCCAGTCGAGGTAGGTGCGCGCCACCGTGTACTCGGAGCTCGCCGTGGGGATCGACTTCAGGCGGTTCAGCTCCTTCTGCGCGACCTTGTCCACCTCGGGCGGCAGCCCCGCCTTCTTGAGCCGCTCCGCCAGCTCGTCGAGCTCCTCCTCCTCCTCGCCCAGCTCGCCCAGCTCCTCCTTGATGGCCTTGAGCTGCTGGCGCAGGTAATACTCACGCTGCGTCTTCGACATCTCGCCCTTCACGGCGGAGTCGATCTTGTTCGAGAGCTTCAGGATCTCGCGCTTGCGGTTGAGGAGCTCGAGGACGAGCTTCATGCGCGCCTTGAGGTCCACCGTCTCGAGGACCTGCTGCTTCTCCTCGATGGGCACGTCCACGTTCGCCGCGATGAGGTCGGCGAGGTGGCCGGGGTGCGTGATGGACTCCACGAGCTCGGTGGCGGCGGCGGGGAGCTCGGGCATGAGCTCGATCACCTCGCGGGCGAGCTTCTTGAGGTTGATGGCGAGCGCCTCGACCTCGACCTCCTCGGTGGAGGTCTTGTCCTCGACCGGGTCGACCCGCGCCTTGAGGTACGGGCTCTCCTGCACGAGCTCGAGGACCCGGAACCGCGCCAGCCCCTGCACCACGAGCGAATAGTTGTCCTCGCCCATCTTGAGGAGCTTCACCACGCGCGCCACGGTCCCGACCGTGTACAGGTCGGCCGCTCCCGGGTCCTCCTCCTCGGCGCGGCGCTGGGTAACGACGCCGATGACCTGCTCGTCGCGGACCGCGTCCTTGATGAGCGCGATGGTCTTCTGCCGCCCGACCGCGAGGGGCAGGACGCCCCCCGGGAAGAACACCGAGTTGCGGAGGGGGAGGATCGGCAGCACCGCCGGGATGTCCTCCTTCGCGATGAGGCCCGGCGGGCCCATGGCAGGGGCCACCTGCGCGCCGGCTGCGCCCTTCTTTTCCTTCTCCGACATCGCCGTCTCCTCCGTCGCTCTGGGATACCCGCGCAGGGTCAGCATATCAATAAAAACCAGACGTCCCGGCGGGCGCTTGGGGCAAGGCGCGCCGCGCGGGACGCCGGGCACCGGACGTCATGGAACGCCGCTAGTCCTCGTTCAGCGCCGTCCGGCCGGGCTTCGAGATCGTCTTGCCGTCGGGCTCGCCGCCGGGGCCGCCCGGATCGCTCCGCACGGGCCCCTCCGACGGCGCCCACAGCCCGTTGCGGCGATCGTCGTCTCCACCGCCGGATACGTGGCCGCTCCGCGTCGGCACCTGCTGCGGTGCCACGGCGGGGCCGTCCGCCGGGGACCAGGCGTGCTTGCGATTCATGTCCCCTTCCATAAGACCGACTTCCGCCTTGGCAAGGGCGTGGGCACCTTGCGGCCCGTGCGTGCCGTCGAGCTTCTGCTCCCGGCGGGTGCGCTCCTCGTGGCCGTCGCGGCGATCGCGGTGGCGCTCCACCGGCGGCGCAGACCCCGCGGGCTGCCGCGCGAGATCGAGCGGCTGCTCGAGGCGCTCCCCGGATCGCTGGGCGACGCGGTGCTCGTGCTCGACGGCGCGGGGTGCATCGTCCGCATGAACGACGCGGCGGCCCTGCTCACCGCCGCGCCCCCCGCCGAGCTCCTGGGGAGGCCGCTCTCCGCGCTCGGCCCCGATCTCCCCGTGCTGGCGAAGGGGCTCGCCCGGGGACCCACGACCGCGCTCGTCTCGATCGCGGCCCGCACCGGCCCGAGGCGCGCGAGGGCGGCCCTCCTGCGCGTCGTCCGCGACGCCGACGTGGTGGTGCTCCGGCCCGAG
>DATDDC010000687.1:0-1539 GCA_036523995.1 Anaeromyxobacter sp. | reverse complement strand
GGACGCGAGCCGCCGTGTCACGGCGGCGGCTCCGGGGCGCCGTGCCGGACCGCCCGGCCGGCGCCCCGTATTACCTCGGGGGCAGAAAGCGTATCGTTCGCCCATGGACGCCCCGCGGAAGCCCCGTCTGGACCCCCGCCTCCTGCCCGCGGTCGCGGCGCGGCGGGTGATCCGCCGAGGCGCCCCCACGGTCGACTCGCTCGCCGTCGAGGAGCCGCTCGAGATCCGCGTGGACGGCGAGACCATCGCCACGACCATGCGCACCCCCGGCGCCGACGCCGACCTGGCGCTCGGCTTCCTGTTCGCGGAAGGGATCCTGGCGGGCGCCTGCGACGTCTCGACGGTCACGCACTGCGGCCGGCCCGGCGAGGAGGGCTACGGCAACGTGGTCGACGTCCGCTCGGCCGGCGGGGTGAGGCTCGATCCGGAGCGTATCCTCGAGGGCCGGCGCTTCGTCCCCACCACCTCCGCCTGCGGCGTGTGCGGCCGGCGCGCCATCGAGGGCCTCCTCGCGCGCGTCGTTCCGCTCGAGCGCGGACGCACCCTCCCCGCCTCGCTCGTCCACGCCGCCATCGACTCCCTGCCGCGCGTGCAGCCGGCCTTCGCCACGACGGGCGGGCTCCACGCCGCCGTGGCCCTCGCCGAGGACGGGACCGTCCTCGCCGCCGCCGAGGACGTGGGCCGGCACAACGCCGTGGACAAGGTCGTGGGCGCGCTCGTCCGCGCCGGCCGGGTGGGCGCGGGGGCTCCTGCGGGCGGCGAACCCTCGGTCGTCGCGGTGAGCGGGCGCACCGGCTTCGAGATCATCCAGAAGGCGGCCGCAGCACGCGTCCCCGTCGTGGCGAGCGTCTCCGCGCCGTCGTCCCTGGCGGTGGACCTGGCCGAGCGGTCGGGGCTCACCCTGTGCGGCTTCGTGCGGGGCGGAAACATGAACGTCTACGCCCACGCCTGGCGCCTCGGCATCGACGCGGACTAGGCACCGCCGGTGACACCACCGCGTCTTGTCGGGGCGCAGGGGGCGAGCCCTCTCCGGGGCGCTGGCCCTGGCGGGTACGCCGGCCCTGCGCTTCGGAATTTTCTTCGTCAGCAGGGTCTCCTCCCGGGACCCGCACGCCATGTTCCAGATGCAGCGGCGCGGGCGCGGCGCCTCGGAGATCGCTAGAAAGGGAGGACACACCGCGTCCTCGATGCCGTCCGTGCCTGGGGTCGAGGCGAGCGGGAAGGAGTCCTCAGATGCCGGAGGCGGCGCTCAGGTCGGCTTGCGTACCGAACCTCGCGGACGCGCAGGGCCGCGCGATCTCCTATCTCCGGGTGTCGCTCACCGATCGCTGCAACTTCCGGTGCACGTACTGCTCGCCGGCGGAGAACGAGCCGCCCGGCGGGCTGCTCACCCGGGAGGAGCTGAGGCGGCTGTTCCGCCTCTTCGCCCGGCTCGGCGTGCGCCGCATCCGCCTCACCGGCGGGGAGCCCACGCTCCACAAGGACGTCGTCGCCATCGTGCGCGACGCCGCCCCGACGCCCGGCATCGAGGACGTGGCC
>DATDDC010000686.1:0-5653 GCA_036523995.1 Anaeromyxobacter sp. | reverse complement strand
CTCGAAGCCCGCCGCCCGCAGCCGCTTCGCGAGCCTGCGCGCCATCGCGAGCGTCACGTCCTTCTCCCGCACGCGCCGCGGCCCCGTCGCGCCGGGATCGTGCCCTCCGTGCCCCGCGTCCCCCACGATCCGCCGGACCGGCCCCTTCCCCTGCCCCTCCTCGTCGCCGTAAGCGCCTGCGACCGCTCCGGCGCCCGAGGACGGGGGCGCGGACGAGGTCGCGGTCGGGGTCGCGGTCGGGGTCGGGGTCGAGGTCGGGGTCGAGGTCGAGGTCGGGGTCGAGGTCGAGGTCGGGGTCGAGGTCGAGGGTCGAGGTCGAGGTCGGGTCAGATCCACTCCCTCGGGCTCCGCAGCACCTCCAGCAGCTCCGCCTCGCGGCTCCCGGGGGCCGGCCGGTCGTCGTACTCGAATCGCACCCTGGGCGGGAGCGACATGAGGATGGATTCGATGCGGCCGCCCGTCTTGAGGCCGAAGAGCGTGCCGCGGTCGTGGACGAGGTTGAACTCCACGTAGCGACCCCGGCGGATCTCTTGCCAGCGCCGCTCCGCCTCGCCGTGGGGCAGGTCCTTTCGCCGCTCCACGATGGGCAGGTACGCGGCGAGGAAGGCCCTCGGCACGTCGGCGACGAAGGCGAGGGCCCGGTCGAGATCGCCCGCGAGGTCGTCGAAGAAGATGCCGCCCACTCCCCGGTGCTCGCCGCGGTGCGGAAGGAAGAAGTACGCATCGGCCGCGCGCTTCATGGCGGCGAAGCTGCCGGGGGCGTGGCGCTCGCACGCCTCGCGCAGCGCGCGGTGGAAGTGCGCGCAGTCCTCGGCGAAGAGGTAATGAGGCGTGAGGTCCGCCCCACCGCCGAACCAGGCCTTCTCGCCGCGCGCGAGGAAGCGCACGTTCATGTGCGCCGTGGGGACCATGGGGGAGCGCGGGTGGACGACGACGGAGAGGCCCGCCGCCACGAAGCGGGAGCCGCCGCCCGGCAGCGCCGCGGCGAGGGCGGGCTCGAGCTCGCCGTGGACGTCCGACACGTTCACCCCGGCCTTCTCGACGACCGCGCCGCCCGCGGCCACGCGCGTGAGGCCGCCGCCCCCGCCGGCGCGCTTCCAGAGGTCGGCGCCGAAGCGGACCTCGCCGTCGGCGCGCTCGAGCGCGGCGCAGATCTCCGCCTGCGCCGAGGAGGCGAGGCGGGCCATCGCGGCGTGGATGCGGTCGACGAGGTCGCTCGGGGACGGCATGGGCAACGATCTACCGCGAAGGCCGCCCCGGCGCCGGCCCGCCGCTCCCGGCGGGGGCCCTACGAGAACACGACCGTCTTGTTCCCGTGCACGATGACGCGGTCCTCGCAGTGCCAGCGCACCGCGCGCACCAGGACGCGCCGCTCGAGATCGCGGCCGAGCTGCTTCAGGTCGTCCACCGAGTCGCGGTGGCTCACCCGCCCCACGTCCTGCTCGATGATGGGGCCGGCGTCGAGATCCGCCGTCACGTAATGGGCCGTGGCGCCCACGATCTTGACGCCCCGCTCGTACGCCTGCCGGTAGGGGTCCGCGCCGGCGAAGGCCGGCAGGAAGGAGTGGTGGATGTTGATCATCCGGTTCGGCCAGCGCGCCACGAGCTCGGGCGAGACGATCTGCATGTAGCGCGCGAGGACGAGGAGGTCGTTGCCCTCCAGGAGCTTCGCCATCTGCGCCTCGGCCTCGCGGCGCTGCTCGCGCGAGTTGGGCACGTGCGTGAAGGGCACGCCGAAGGGCTCCACGGCGGTGCGCAGGTCGGGATGGTTCGAGATCACCGCCGTGACGTCGGCGCGCAGGTCGCCGCGCTTCCACGTCCAGAGCAGCTCGAGGAGCGCGTGGTCGTGGCGCGACACGAGCACCGCCACGCGCTTGCGCTGCGCGGAGAGCGCCAGCCGCCACTCCATGGCGAAGGGCTTCGCGACGTCGAGCGCGAAGGCCGCCTCGAGATCGCGCAGCGGCAGATCGAGGCGGCCGGTCTGGAACTCGAGGCGGGTGAAGTAGATTCCCGAGTCGTCCTCGGAGGTGTGCTGATCGAAGTCGGTGATGTTGGCGCCGTGGCGGAAGAGGAAGCTGGAGATGGCCGCCACGATGCCGGGTCGATCCGGGCACTGGACGAGCAGGATGGCGCGCGCTTCCGTCACGGGACCCGCAGGGTAGCCGCGATCTTGGCGCCGATCAACGGCGCGGCGGCGCTTCGTCGCACGCGCGATCGAGCACAATCGATGCGCAATTGCCGCGCGCGCCGGCGCGCAATGGATCCGGCGAGGAATTGAACATGCTTTGACGCTCGACAAGGCCGCGGGCCGGGGCGAAGCGTATCGATGGCTCATGCGCGGTGGGTGAAGTCGACGCCGCAGGGAGAGGGGATGACGACGGCCGCCACCAGGCCGGCCGGAGGCGGGGGCGGGAAGCCGCCGCGGCGAGCGAGCCTGCCGGTGCCGGCGCGCGCCCTGGCGCGCCTGGCCCGCGACATCGCCCCGAGGTCGCTCGACGCGCTCGGCCTCGAGATCCCGCTGCTGCACCGGCTCTCCGCCAAGATCTTCGCGCTCATCGGCATCGTCACGCTCGCCACCCTGACGGCGTTCATGTTCGCGGAGATCTCGGTGCAGCACCACCTGCTCGCCCAGGGGATCGCCGAGTCGGATCTCCTGAGCAACACCATCCGCAACGCCCTGCACCGGGCCATGCTGCAGGATCGGCGCGCCGACGCCCACCTCATCATGCAGGACATCGGCCGCCAGGAGGACATCGAGAAGGTCCGCATGATGGATCAGGACGGGCGGATCACCTTCTCCACGGAGCGCCAGGAGATCGGGAAGCTGGTGGACCGGCGCGCCGAGTCCTGCTCGGCGTGCCACGCGGAGGGCGAGCCCCTCCACAAGGTCGATCTCCAGAACCGGAGCCGCGTCTTCCGGACGAACGGCCACCGCGTGCTCGGCATCGTGACGCCCCTCTACAACGAGGAGTCGTGCGCCGCGGCGGCGTGCCACGCGCACCCGTCCGAGCGGAAGGTCCTCGGGGTCCTGGACGTGTCCGTCTCGCTCGCGCGCGTGGACGCCCAGACGGCGACGCTGCGGCTCTGGACCCTGGCGGCGGCCGCCCTGGCCGCGGCGGTGCTGGGCTACGTGGTGTGGCTCTTCTCGCGGCGACACGTGGTCGAGCCGGTGGCCGCCCTCGTCCAGGCCACCCGCCGGGTGGCGCGCGATCAGCTCGAGCTGGAGGTCCCCGTCACCTGGCGGGGGGAGCTCGGGATCCTGGCCGCCTCGTTCAACGACATGACGCGCTCGCTGCGCACCACGAAGGGCCAGCTCGACGAGCTCATGCACGACCTCGAGCGGCAGGTGGAGGAGCGCACCGCGGCGCTGCGCACGGCGCAGGACCAGCTCGTCCGCTCCGAGAAGCTCTCCTCGCTGGGGAAGCTCTCCGCCTCCATCGCGCACGAGATCAACAACCCGCTCGCCGGAATCCTCACCTTCGCGAAGCTGTGCGTGCGCACCCTCGAGGAGGGCCCCTCCGACGAGGCGACGCGCAGGTCGCTCGTGCGCCACCTGCTCCTCGTGCAGCGGGAGACGGAGCGCTGCTCCGCCATCGTGCGGAACCTGCTCGACTTCGCCCGCGACCGGCCCATCGCCAAGAGGGAGATCGATCCGAACGCCGTGGTGGAGGAGGCGCTCGAGCTCCTCTCCAACCAGATCCAGATCCAGGGCGTCGCGCTGGAGCGGCGGCTCGGCGCGGTTCCGCCCGTGGACGGCGACTTCGGCCAGCTCCGCCAGGCCTGCGTGAACGTCGTCCTGAACGCCTGCGAGGCCATGGCGCGCGGCGGGCGGCTCACGGTGGAGAGCCGCGTCCTCGACGACGGCATGGTGGAGCTCGCCTTCCAGGACACCGGGCCGGGCATCCCGCCCGAGCACCTCCACAAGATCTTCGACCCCTTCTTCACGACCAAGGAGAAGGGGACGGGCCTCGGGCTCTCGGTGGTCTACGGCATCGTCGAGAAGCACGGCGGCACCATCGATCTGCAGAGCGAGCCGGGGAAGGGGACGCGCGTCGGGATCCGGCTGCCGCGCGCGCCGCCCCAGCGAGCGCAGGGGAGGCCGGATGAGGCCGACCCGGCCCCCCAGGGGGCCCCCAGCAATGAGCGCGGCTCCGCCGCGGGTGCACGTCTCGAGCGAGCGGGGGGATCGGGGGGGCGCGAGGGCGAAGCCCGAGTGTCCCCCCGCCAAGAAGGGCGGGGGACGAATGCGGCCGATCTTCATCTGGTGGATCGGTGACGCGAAGGAGAGCCCGGCCTTGATGGATCACGTCCGACGGCACCTGGGCCTCGCCTTCGACCGGCCGGTCGTCCCCTGGCGCGCGCCGGAGCGGCCGCGCCACGCCTACGATCCGCGGCGCGGCCAGGATGCCTCGGGGACGATCCTGAAGTGGCTCGTCGAGGCGGGGCCGCCGGGCGGAAAGGTGCTCGGCGTCACCGACCGCGACCTCTTCATCCCCATCCTCACCTACGTGTTCGGCGAGGCGCAGCTCGGGGGCGCCGCGGCGGTGGTCTCGACGGCGCGCCTCCTGGGTGACGTCGACGTCGGCGAGGGGCCGCACCGGGAGCGCGTGCTCGTGGAGCGGCTCGCCAAGGAAGCCGTCCACGAGGTGGGGCACGCGCTCGGGCTCGTCCACTGCGGGACCGAGGGGTGCGTCATGTCCCGCTCGCCGGCGGTGCGCGAGGTGGACGAGAAGTCGTCCCGGCCGTGCGCGGCCTGCCGCACGCGGCTCAGGGAGATCGAGGGGGGAGGTCCGGGGCCATGGCGAACGTGAGGACGCGGATCCTGGTGGTCGACGACGAGGAGATCGTCCGCGAGTCGCTGGGCGGCTGGCTGGAGAAGGACGGCTACGCCGTGGAGCGCTGCCCCGACGGCCCCTCCGCCCTGGAGAAGATCAAGGCCGAGCGCTGGTCGATCCTGGTCGTGGATCTGAAGATGCCCGGGATGAACGGCCTCGAGGTCCTCGAGGCGGCGAAGAGGCTCCAGCCCGAGCTGGCGGTGGTCATGATGACGGCCTACGCCACCGTGGACACGGCGGTCGCGGCCATGAAGGCGGGCGCCTACGACTACCTCGTGAAGCCGTTCGATCCCGAGGAGCTGTCGCTCATGATGCAGAAGATCGTCGCCCAGCAGACGCTCGTCCGGGAGAACATGGTGCTCCGCCAGGCGCTGAAGCAGGAGTACCGGTTCCGCGATCTGCTCTCCAAGAGCCCGGCCATGCAGGCGGTGTTCGAGCTGGCCCGCACCGCGGCACGATCGAGCTCCACCATCCTCGTGCTGGGCGAGTCGGGCAGCGGCAAGGAGGTCCTGGCCCGCGCCATCCACGCCGAGAGCCCCCGCGCCGAGGGGCCTTTCGTGGCGGTCTCCTGCGCGGCCCTGACCGAGAGCCTGCTCGAGTCCGAGCTGTTCGGCCACGAGCGGGGCGCCTTCACCGGGGCGGACCGGCAAAAGCCGGGGCGCTTCGAGCTGGCGGCGGGGGGCACCCTCTTCCTCGACGAGGTCGGGGATCTCTCCACCGCCGTGCAGGTGAAGCTCCTGCGGGTCCTCCAGGAGCGCGAGTACCAGCGCGTCGGCGGCACGGCCACCCTCAAGGCCGACGTCCGGCTCATCACGGCC
>DATDDC010000685.1:0-3716 GCA_036523995.1 Anaeromyxobacter sp. | reverse complement strand
TTCACCCGGGTGAAACGCCGATGGACGCACCGCAGGGCCGTCACCTTTTCGGGGAGCGCGGCGGCGCGCGACGAACGCAGCGCCAGGGCCCCGGGACCAGGGTCCTAGGCCGAACCGGCAGCTCGCACCTCGATCGCAGTCCTGGATGGGGGAAAGGAAAAGGCCCGTCGCCTCGGTGGCTTCGGGCCTTCTGGAGGTGTGGGCGCTGCTGGTCTCGAACCAGCGACCCCCGCCGTGTGAAGACGGTGCTCTACCGCTGAGCTAAGCGCCCGGTGCTGCGAGGCGGCGGAGTATGTCGCCGGGCCCCCCGATGTGTCAACGAGATCGGAGGCTTGGGCGCGCGCGCCGGCGACCCCGGCGATCAGTGGTGCGCGCTGCCGTTCCCGGGCGGCCCGCCGGGCGGCCTCTCGTCCTCGCCTTCGGCCTCGCCGGCGGCCTCGAGCTTCTGGGCCAGCTCGCGGGCCTTGCGCTTGAGCCGGGCGAGCTGCTTCTGCAGCTCGTCGTACTCCTGTCGCCCGGGGATGCCGGCGGCCTCCATGAGGCGTCGCTGCATCTCCTCCACGCGGCGGCGACCGCGCTGGGCGAGGCCCACGGCGCGCGCCACGGCGTCCTGGCCGCGCGGGTCGTGCATCACGCGCTCGGCGGCGCGCGACACGAGCTTCGTGCCGGCGTCGAAGAGCCTCTCGCCGAATCCCTTGCCGTCGCGCGCCATGGTCGCCTCCTACCCGAACTCGGTCTTCACCGCGGCGAGCGCCGCGTCGACGACGTAACGGTATCCCGACCGGCGCACGAGCGCCTCCAGATCTCCCTTCACCTGCACTTGCCCGGAGAGCGCGGCCTCGAGGGGATCGGCGCCCGAGAGGAGCGCCCTCCAGACGCCGTGCCGGGCCCGCAGGACGTAGGCGGGCTCGATCTCGAGGAGGTCGTCCTCGTCCGGAAGGATGCGCCAGCGCGCGATCCGGCCGCCCTCCTGCTCGGCGTGCACGGCGACGGTCCCCGGGAAGGCGGGCCTCTCGGCCTCGACCACGAAGGCGGCGTCCCGCGGCAGGCCGGCGAGCGCCTTCGCCAGATCCGGCTGCGCGTTCACGGCGGAGACGACCGCCTCGATCCACTCGCGAGAAGCGAACCGCATCGTCCGCCCTGCTATACGCGCTTCAGCCACCCGAAGATGCCGCCGCGCTTCTCCTCGCCGCCCGCGGTGGCGGCACCGACGGCGCGGCGGTTGGCGTCCTCGGCGAGCGCCCGCTTCAGGCCCTCGGGCGTGTCGCGCGTCGCGAGGTCGACCTCGGTCATGCCCTTCGCGGGATCGTCGAAGGTCACCTTGAGCAGGCACTCCTCGGAGAGCTTGAAGTCGATGCGCCGGCCGGTGGCTGCGGCGGGAAGGCGGATCGACCCGAGGAACTCGTTGTCCACGATGAGGTCGGAGTCGCCCTGGTAGATGTCGATCTCGATGGGCTGCCCCGGCTCGCGCGGCGGCGGAAGCCGGAAGCTCTTCGCGGACGGGATGGTCAGGTTCTTGTCGAGGATCTTGCGGAAGTGGTTCGCGGGCGTGGCGATGCCGATGGGCATCGAGAGGACGTCGAGGAGCGTGACCGAGTCGATCTGGTCGAGCGAGTCGCCGAGGAGCGCGGCGCCGAGCGCCACGCATTCGTCCGGGTGCACGCCCTTCCGCGGCGACTTCCCGAAGTGCTCCTGGATCTTCTGCTGCACGAGCGGCATGCGGCTCTGCCCGCCCACCAGGATGATCTCCTGGATGTCCTCCGGGCGGATGTTCTTCTGCGCGAGCACCTGGTCGCAGATCTCGAAGGTGCGATCGACGAGGTCCAGGGTGAGCTCGTTGAGCTGCTGCCGCGAGAGCTGCATGCGGAGGTCGAGCGGCCGCCCCTTCTTCTCCTCGATGTAGGGCAGATCGATGGCGACGTTCGGGATGAGGGAGAGGTCGATCTTCGCCGCCTCGGCCCCGTTCTTCACGCGCTGCATGGCGATGGGCGAGCCGGCCAGGTCGATCTTGTGGTGCCGCCAGAAGTCCTCGAGGACGAAGTCGATGATGCGGTTGTCGAAGTCCACGCCTCCGAGGAAGGTGTCGCCCCCCGTGGCCAGCACCTCGAAGACGTTCCCGGAGAGCTGCAGCACCGAGACGTCGAACGTGCCGCCGCCGAGGTCGTAGACGAGCACCTTCTGGTCGAGCCCGCGCGAGAAGCCGTAGGCGAGCGCCGCGGCGGTGGGCTCGTTCACGATGCGCTTCACGTCGAAGCCGGCGAGCCGTCCCGCCTCGCGCACCGCCTGGCGCTGCGCGTCCGAGTAGTACGCCGGCACCGAGATGATCGCCTCGGCGATGTCCTTCTGGAGGAAGGCCTGCGCGATCTTCTTGATGTGCGCGAGGACCATGGCGCTGATCTCGGGGAGCGTCCGCACCTGCGCGCCGAGCATCACCGCGGCCTCTCCGGACGGCCCCTCCACGATGTCGTACGAGTAGTAGTTCCGCAGCTCCTGCACGACCTTCGAGTTCCACTTGCGGCCGATGAGCCGCTTCGCGCCGTAGATGGTGTTCTTCGGGTTCGTGACGAGCTGGTCCTTCGCGATGCCGCCGACCAGCATGTCGCCCTTCTCCGAGAGCGCGACGACGGTGGGGAGGATGAGGCTGCCGCGGTCGGTGGGCACGACCTTGGGAATGCGGTTGCGGACGTGGGCCACGCACGCGTTCGTCGTGCCGAGGTCGATTCCGATGATGGGCTTCTCGCGCGGAGCTGCCATGTCCCGCTTGTCTTAGCACGGCGGCCGCCGCCGCCCTAAGGACTCCCCCGCTTCACGGGACAACCGTGACCGTCACGGCGGTGACGTCAGAGCGCAGCACGCCGTCGCTCGCTCGATAGGTGAAGGTGTCCGTTCCGCTGAAGCCGGTGGCGGGCACGTAGATCAGGGCCCCCGTCGGCGCGAGGTAGACGATCCCGTAGGACGGGCCGGGGCAGGAGGCGCACTTCTCGGCGGTGAGCGGATCGCCGTCGGGGTCCGCATCGTTGGCGAGGACGCCGCTCGCGGCCGGGACGTCCAGGATCCCGCCGGCCGAGACCACGTAGGCGTCCGCCGCCGCCACCGGCGCATGGTCCGGCGGGCCCGCGCTCTCGGCCGCGCACACGCCGCCCGTGCAGACCTGGCCGGCGAGGCAATCCTGCTGCGAGGTGCAGCGGCCGCGCGGCTCGTAGTCGCACGCCGCGAGGAGCGCGAGGAGGAGGAGGGCGGCGGCGGCGAGCTCTCGCATCCTCATCCCTAGAACCTGCCCGAGACGCCCGCGGCGACGCCGCCCTTCGCCGGCGCCACCGACCAGATCGCGATGCCGGAGAGCGACAGGGCTCCGCCCGCGCCGAAGAGGATCCGGGTCACCCGGTCGTACCGCTCCACGCGTCGGTACGAGTCGAGGTCCGCCGGCGTGAGCGTTCCCGACTGGAACTTGCGCTCGAGCTGGTCGGAGAGCCTTTGGTTCACGACCGAGAGCGCGATCCCCCCCGCGAGGAGCGCCGCGCCCGTGCCGGTGAGCAGCGGCCCCGCGGTGCGCATCCAGGCGCCCGACGGGGAGCGGGACGCGGGCGCATCGTCGGCGGGAGCGATCGGCGGCTTCTCCGGCGGCGGTGGCGGCGGCCGCACGGCCAGCGCGGGCCTGGGCTTCTCGGCCGCGGGCGGAGGAGGTGGAAGCGGAACGGCGACGGCCGGAGGCGCCC
>DATDDC010000684.1:0-1542 GCA_036523995.1 Anaeromyxobacter sp. | reverse complement strand
CGCCCGCCGCCGCGCCGGAGCCCGCCTTCGCCGCTCCCGCCAAGCCGGCCGCGGCCGCGGACGCGATGGACTTCCTGCGCAACGTGGGCTCGTCGCTCCTCGACGTCGCTTCCATGCTCCGCCAGGCGGACGCGAGCGACGCGCGCGCCTACCGCCTCCTACGTGTCGGGCTCTGGCTCCACATGGTGGCGCCGCCTCCCGCCACCGGGGGCAAGACGCAGGTGCCCGCGCCCCCGGAGGGGCTGCGCAACCAGCTCGCCACCATCGCGCAGAACCAGCGCTGGCCGGCCCTCCTGGAGGAAACGGAGGCCGCCGCGTCACAACACCGCTTCTGGCTCGATCTCCATCGTATGTCCTGGCAGGCCCTCTCGGCCCTGGGCGCGACGCACGAGCGGGCGCGCGACGCGGTGACGTCGGAGCTGCGCTCGCTCCTCGCCCGAATGCCCCAGCTCCCCACGCTGTCGTTTGCGGATGGTACGCCGATGGCCGATCCGCAGACGCGCGGCTGGATCGAGGAGCAGATCCAGGGCGGCTCGGGGCCTGCGCCGGCCCGCCGCGCGGGCGCGGCGGAGGACGGGTCCGCGGAGAAGCTCGCCGAGGCGAAGAAGCTCCTCGGCGCGACGCAGGTGCCCGAGGCGCTGGCGCTGCTGCGCGACGAGGCCGCGAAGCGCCTGGGCCGCCAGCGTTTTCTCGTGAGCATCGAGGCGGCTCGCCTGTGCGCGGGCGCCGGCCTCACGGCCATCGCGAAGTCGCTGTACGAGGAGCTGGATCGCGAGGCGAGGGCGCATCACCTCGAGGAGTGGGAGCCCGAGCTCGCCGCGGAGTGCCTGAAAGGGCTCCTGGCGTCGGCGCGCGCTCTCGCAAAGGATCCACGGGGGAGCTTGCCCGACATGACGGAGCCGTACAGGCGTCTCTGCCGCATCGATCCGGCTGCGGCGCACGAGGTGTGGCCCTGACCGCGCGGCCCGGGCCCCAGATCATCACCAGAGGTGAACCATGGCGATCAAGGATCAGTCGGTAGCACCGAAGGAGCGCGTCAACATCACCTACAAGGCGCAGGTCGGCGACGCGCAGGAGGAGACCGAGCTGCCGCTCAAGATCCTCATGGTCGGCGACTACACCGGGCGCCCCGACGACACGCCGCTCGAGGAGCGGAAGCCCATCAGCGTCGACAAGGAGAACTTCAGCGAGGTGATGTCCAAGCAGGACCTCAAGGCGACGGTGTCCGTGACGGACAAGCTCTCGGGAGAGAAGGACGCGTCGCTCTCCGTGCAGCTCGCCTTCAAGGGCCTCAACGACTTCACGCCGGAGGGCATCGTGGGCCAGGTGCCCGAGCTGAAGAAGCTCCTCGAGCTGCGGCAAGCGCTCACCGCGCTCAAGGGTCCCCTCGGCAACATCCCCGCCTTCCGCAAGAAGATCCAGTCCCTGCTCGGCGACGACAAGGCGCGCCAGCAGCTCATGCAGGAGCTCGGGCTGAAGTAGCCCGCCCCCCGCACAGGAGGACGTCATGGCAGAGACCAAGTCCGAGCAGCAGGGCGGCGC
>DATDDC010000683.1:0-3893 GCA_036523995.1 Anaeromyxobacter sp. | reverse complement strand
CGACGACCCGGAAGACCTCCTCGATCGTCGTCTGCCCGTCGAGGGCTTTGAGTATTCCGTCTTGCTCCAGGCTCAGCAGCCCCTCGCTCTTGGCCTATGATCAGTTACGTGAGCAGAGTATGATCAGCCACGTGATCAATGCATGAGTGCCACGTGATCAGTGCATGATCAGTCACGTGACAGGTGTGCGGTAAGCCAAGTGAACAGTGCATGTTCAGCCACGTGATCAGTGCATGATATCCACGTGATCAGTGCATGATCAGTCCCTCTCGCCCGCCGCCGCGAGCAGGGCGAAGGGCCCCTTCCCCGAGAGGGAGGTGGCCGAGGCGCTGAGGGCCCGTCGCGCCGCGCTCGCCGACTGCGTCGCCACCACGCCCGGCGCGTCCGCCGGTCGCGGACAGCGCTTCGCGCTCACGGTCGTCATCGATCCGAGCGGAAGCGTCTCCGACGTGCAGATCGACGATCCGGAGGTCGAGGCGACGCCGCTCGGCGTCTGCCTCGTCCGGCTCGTCCAGGCGATGTCGTTCGCGCCGTTCGAGGGCGAGCCGTTCCGGGTGGAGCTCTCGCTCGGCTACGGGGACTCCGAGTGATCGGCGGGAGCGCGGCGTCTCGCGTGCGGGAGCCCGGCCCGTCCCCCTCTCGCTTGCCACGAGCGGGCCGCGCCGCTATGGAGGCGCGATGAGCGCACGCATCGCGGTGGTGGGCGACCTCGATCCGAGGAACCGGACGCACGCCATGACGAGCGCCTCGCTCGATCACGTGGGGCTCGCGTTCGAGTGGGTGGCGACGGACGCGATCGGCGGCGACGCCTCGGCCGCGGCGGCACGCCTCGCGGGATTCGACGGCGTGTGGATCGCTCCGGCGAGCCCGTACCGCAGCATGGAGGGAGCGCTCGCGGCCATCCGCCACGCTCGCGAGAGGGGCGTTCCGCTCGTCGGCACCTGAGGCGGCTTCCAGCACGCGATCGTCGAGCTCGCGCGCAACGTTCTCGGGTTCCGGGACGCCGATCACGAGGAGACGAGCCCCAGGGCCGAGCGGCTCGTCATCACCGCGCTCGAGTGCTCGCTCGCGGGGCGGCGCCAGCGCGTGGCGCTCCGGCCCGGCACCCGCGCCTTCGAGCTGTACGGCGCCGCCGCGGCGGACGAGGACTTCTTCTGCAACTACGGCGTGAACCCGTCCTGGGTGCCTCGCCTCCAGGCGGCCGGGCTCGTGGTGAGCGGCGTCGGAGAGGCCGGGGAGACGCGGGTCGTCGAGCTGCCGGAGCATCCCTTCTTCGTCGCCTCTTTGTTCCTGCCCCAGGCGCGCTCGTCCCCGGAGGCTCCGCATCCCCTGCTCACCGGGTTCGCGGCGGCGGTCCGGTCGTTCGCCGGGGCGCGAGGCGCGCCGCCGCGCCAGCGAGGACGCGCATGAAGAGGCTCCTCTGCATCGCGGCGCTCACCGCCTCCGGCTGCACCCACGTCATCCGGAACGTCTCGGACTGCGATCAGGTCCAGGGAGAGAAGCGCGTCGAGTGCGGGGTCTGCCTCGTCGCGAACAAGGCCGAGGGATGGCTCGGCACGTTCGAGTACCGGCCCGACGAGGCCGAGGGAAAGCGCTGCGTTCGCGTGAAGTGAGCGCGCGGGCGCTCTTCGATCTGGCGCGGCGCGGCCGTGCCTGAACGCCCTCGAGCATGGAGGAGCCATGAAGAGCCGAATCGCGCTGCCGTTCCTGCCTGCCCTGGCGTTCCTCGCCGCGGCTGCCGGATGCGCCCCCGCGCGCGCCGTCGGCGCGAAGGGGTCCGAGCCGGTGGCCTTCGACGTCGACCCGCGCTGGCCGAAGCCGCTCCCCAACAACTGGATCCTCGGCCAGGTCGCCGGCATCGCGGTCGATGCCCGCGATCACGTCTGGATCGTCCAGCGGCCGAAGAGCCTCACCGAGGACGAGCGCGGCGCGACGCTCCAGCCGCCGGTCTCGAAGTGCTGCGTCCCGGCGCCGCCCGTCCTGGAGCTCGACGCCGACGGGAGCTTCGTGCAGGGGTGGGGCGGCCCCGGCCAGGGCTACGACTGGCCGTCGAACGAGCACGGCATCAGCGTCGACGCCGACGGCTTCGTCTGGCTCGGCGGGAACGGCGACGACGACGGCCAGGTGCTGAAGCTCACCCGCGAGGGGAAGTTCGTCGCGCAGATCGGCCGCCCCGGGAAGCAGACCGGCAGCGCGGACGTGACGCGCCTCGGCCGCCCCGCCATGGCCGAGGTCGACCCCGAGACGCACGAGCTGTTCGTGGCCGACGGGTACTTCAACCGCCGGATCATCGTGTTCGACGCGGCCACCGGCGCCTACAAGCGCCACTGGGGCGCGTACGGGAAGCCGCCGAGCGACGCCGAGAAGGTGACGACGTCGCGCCCGGCGCCGCCGCCGTCGCCGCCCCCCGCCCAGTTCGGGAACCCGGTGCACTGCGCGCACCTGTCGCGCGACGGCCTCGTCTACGTCTGCGATCGGCTCAACGATCGCATCCAGGTCTTCAAGAGGGACGGCACCTTCGTGAAGGAGTTCATCGTCGAGCCGCTCACCGCCGCCAACGGCTCGACCTGGGACCTGGCGCTGTCGAGGGATCCCGGCCAGCGCTTCCTCCACGTCGCCGACGGGCGCAACAACCAGGTGCTGACGCTCCTGCGCGAGACGGGCGAGGTGGTCGGGGGGTTCGGGCGCCCCGGGCGCCAGGCCGGGGACTTCCACTGGGTCCACGACATCGCCATCGACTCGAAGGGGAACCTGTACACGGGAGAGGTCGACACCGGGAAGCGCGTGCAGAAGTTCGTGCGGCGATAGCCCCCGCGCCGGCGGCCCCGCCTCAGGATCCGGCCCTCGACGCCTGGCGCCGCTCCCAGCGGGCCTGGCCCTTCCGGCGCTCCTCCTCGCGCGTCCTCACGGCCGTCCTCGCCCGGAGGGCGCCGAGGAGCCGCTCCGTCTTCGACGCCACGCCGTCGACGGCCTCCTCGAACGCGGCGGCGTCCGCCGCGGAGGGGCTGCGGATGCCGCTCACCTTCCGGACGTACTGGAGGGCGGCGTCGCGGATCTCCGCTCGCGTGGTGGGCGGCTCGAAGTTGTAGAGCACCCGGATGTTGCGGCACATGGCTCGCCTCCTCGGTCGTCGCGCCCTCGGGCCCGAGCCGGGCGCGGGCGCTCCGGGGACATACTCCGGCGGCGGCGTCGCGGCAGGGGATCGCGCGCGCGCGCCGTCAGTGCACGAAGCGGCACTCGCAGGTCGGGTTCCGCGCCGTCGGCTCGGCCTTCGGCCAGCCGGCGGCGAGCTCGATGCGGCGTCCGGTGTTTCCGCCGGATACGGCGCCCGCGATGAGGAGGAGCAGCTCGAGCGCCCCGAGCGTGCCCACCGCCGCCGCCGAGCCGCGGCGGGGCGGGAGGCGGGCGGCGGGCCGCGACGCGCAGTTGAAGCACGGCGCGCCGATGGGGACGGCCACCACCTCGCCACCGTCGCCGCTGGCGAGCGCGACGACGTGCGGGAGCCCGGCCCTTCGCGCCTCGTCCGCGGCCTTGCGAGCCACCATCTCGGTCTCGGAGCAGACCAGGGTCGCGGTGAGCAGCGTGCCCGTGGCATGGGGGCGGACCTCGGCGAGCGCGCTCGCGCCGCGCAGCGCCTCGATGGCGGCGAAGAGCCGGTGCTGGCCGACCTGGTCGGGACCGTAGAGCCACGCCTTTGCGTCCTCGGCGGTCACGTCCGCGCCGTCGTCCAGGTAGATCCTCGCGACGCCCGCCTGCGCCAGGAAGAGGAGCGCGGGCCCCGCGGTCGCCCCCGCGCCCACCACCCGGACGCGCGCTGCGCGGAACCGGTCCAGGGCCGCCGGCCCGACCCCGGCGAGGTTCATCTGGCGCGCGAAGCGGGCGGCCTCGGCCTC
>DATDDC010000682.1:0-7402 GCA_036523995.1 Anaeromyxobacter sp. | reverse complement strand
CTTCGGCCGGGAGCGCGACGGGCACGGGCCGGAGGAGAACCGGCACGTCCACATCGCCGCGCCGGCCCGAAGTCGCGTGTGATCCACCCCGGCGCCCCGTGGTTCGTGGTTCGTGGTTCGTGGGCGCGTGAATCAGCCCTCGAGCCCCGAGATCTCCCGCAGCGTGCGCCAGGAGTAGATGCCGGTCGAGTGGCCGTCCGACCAGTGGATCTGCACGGCGTAGTTCCCGACCGCCACGACCTGCTCCGGCCGGATGTCGGGCGGGATGCTGGCGAGCTGGACGAGCTTCTCGCCGGTGCGCTCGTCGACGCACTCCGCGCACGGGCAGGCGTCGCGAAGGTGGACGAACGGGATCGTCACCTCCGCCCCGCCGGGCCACTGGATGCGAACGCCGCCCTCGACGAGGTCGATGGCCTCGGGCGGGTCGGGGTCGCGCTTCTGGAACGAGATCTCGTCGAGGAGGCCCATGGGTCCTCTTCTTGGCGCCCGGCCCGGGCCGCGTCAAGCGGAGCGCGCGAGCGCCGCGACGAGGGCCGACCGGTCCTCGAGCGGGGTGACGCAGGGGCGGCCGTCCGCGACGAAGAGCTCCGACGAGCCGAGGTCGGCCGCCACCCGGAGCACCGCGGAGGAGCGCGTGCCGTAGGCGGGGTCCCCGTGGATGCAGGTGCCCGAGCCCTGGTCGGCCGCGTGGATGGCGAGCAGGTCCCGGAGCTGCGCCACGTCCGGCTCGACCGGCCAGCGCGCGCGCACGAGGTCGCCGCGCGGGCAGCTCCCCTCCGGCGAGCGCTCGGTCACGACGTGCAGCCCGGGCGAGAGGTCCCGCAGCGCGGCGCGCTCGCCGTCGTACCACCAGAGGAACGCGCTCTGCGCGTCGGCCACGAGGAGATGGAACGGGTTCCAGCGCTCCGCGGGCGCCTGGGCCAGCCGCGCGCGCGCCGCCGCCGCGGAGGGCGCCGCGAGGGCGAGGGGGATGATCTCGCCCCGCGAGCGCCGCTCCGGATCGGGATACCACTCGAACGGAGCGTGGAAGTTGGTGAGCCCCGCGAACACGCCCTTCGCCGAGAGCCCCATCCACGTGCCGCCGGCGAGGAGGTCGCCGGGGGCGGCGTAGCGGACGCCGCTCTTCGCCTCCCGGAGGGCCCAGCCCTGCGACGGGCGGCCCATGCGCTCGTCGCGGTTCGCCGCCACGACGACGGGCCAGCGGCGGTCCACCTGGAAGGCGACGGCGAGCGTGCACATGGCCGTTTCCGGCGGCGTCCTCCCGGCCTCCGGGGTCGGGGCCCGGCGCCGGGGTCCGCGTCGATCGTTACTTCGCCTTCCGTGCGATGCGGACCTTCTCGAGGAGCAGCTCGCGCTCCAGCGCGAGCGGGCGCGGCAAGGTCTTCCCGATCTTGTCGAACCACTCCTTCTGGGAGGCGAGCTCCTCCTCCCACTCGGCGAGGTCCACCTTCATCGCCGCGGCCACGGCGTCGTGGGAGAGGGCCAGGCCGCTCACGTTGAGATCCTCCTGGCGCGGCACGTAGCCGGCGACGGTCTCCACCGCGCCGACCCTCGAGTGCGAGCGTTCCAGGATCCACTTCAGCACCCGCATGTTCTCGCCGTAGCCCGGCCAGAGGAACTTGCCGTCGGCGCCCTTCCGGAACCAGTTCACCATGAAGATCTTGGGCGGGTTCGGGATGCGGGCCTGCATGTCGAGCCAGTGCTGGAAGTAGGTCCCCGCGTCGTAGCCGATGAACGGCAGCATGGCCATGGGGTCGCGGCGCACGCCCGGCTTCACGCCCTCGGCCGCGGCGGTGGTCTCCGAGCCCATGGTGGAGGCGAGGTACACTCCGTGCGACCAGCTGAAGGACTGGAGCACGAGCGGCATCGTCGTCGAGCGGCGGCCGCCGAAGATGAGGGCGGAGATGGGCACGCCCTTCGGGTCGTGCGCGAAGCGCGAGAGCACCGGGTTGTTCGCCATCGGCGCGGTGAAGCGGCTGTTCGGATGCGCCGCCTTCTCGCTCGACCCCTTCTTCCAGGGCGCTCCCTTCCAGTCGATCATCTCGGGGTAGGGATCGTTGTCCTTGCCCTCCCACCAGACGTCGCCGTCGGCCGTGCGCGCCACGTTCGTGAAGAGGGTGTCCTTCTCGATGGTCCTCATCGCGTTCGGGTTGGTCTTGTTGTTCGTCCCGGGCACCACGCCGAAGTAGCCGTACTCCGGGTTCACCGCCCAGAGCTGGCCGCTCTCGCCCACGCGCATCCAGGCGATGTCGTCGCCCACGGTGCGGATCCTCCAGCCCTCGAACGTGTTCGGGGGGACGAGCATCGAGAAGTTGGTCTTGCCGCACGCCGACGGGAACGCGGCCGCGACGTAGGAGACCTTCCCCTCCGGGCTCTCCGCCGCGAGGACGAGCATGTGCTCGGCGAGCCAGCCCTCGTTCCTCGCCTGATAGCTCGCGATGCGGAGCGCGAGGCACTTCTTGCCGAGCAGCGCGTTTCCGCCGTAGCCGGAGCCCACGGACCAGATGGTGTTGTCCTGCGGGAAGTGGCAGATGAAGCGCCGCTCCGGGTTGCAGTCCGCGACCGAGTGCAGCCCGCGATTGAAGTCGTTCGTGCTGCCGAGGCGCTCGAGCGCCACCTTCCCCATGCGCGTCATGATCCCCATGTTCAGCACGACGTAGATGGAGTCGGTGAGCTCGATGCCGATCTTCGCGAAGGGCGAGTCGGCGGGTCCCATCACGTACGGAACGACGTACATGGTGCGGCCCCTCATGGCGCCGTCGAACAGCGCGCCGAGCTTCCGGTACGCCTCCCTCGGCTCCATCCAGTGGTTCGTCGGTCCGGCCTCCTCCTTCGTCGGCGTGCAGATGAAGGTGAGGTGCTCGACGCGCGCGACGTCGTTCGGGTTCGAGTGGTGGTAGTGGCAGCCCGGCCATTTCTTCTGGTCGAGCGGGAGGAGGACCCTCTGCGCGACCGCCTGCTCCGTGAGGCTCTTCGCCTCCTCCGGCGAGCCGTCGCACCAGGTGATGCGGTCCGGCTTGCAGAGCTTCGCCATCTCGTCGACCCATCCGAGGAGATGGGGATTCGTCGTGGGGGGGCGATCGGTCTTGGTCGTCGTCGGCATCGCTCATCCTTCTCGGACGGTGTCGCGAATGGGGCGGTCCTCTTTGTGGCCAGGCCCAATCGGGCAGCTACGAAAGGCAAATAACCTAGCAAACGAGCGGTTCCCGCGTCGAGGCCCGCAGTTCCTTGCTCCGCTTGGACGATAAGCCGGGGTTCCGCGGCCGGCCGCGCGCGCGTAGGTTCACGCCTGCATGCCGGACGGCGCGGGCGCGCCAGCGCATGGAGCCGAGGTCGTCGAGGGCGGCGTCCGCTTCCGCGTGTGGGCGCCGAAGATGCGGCGCGTCGCCGTCCGCATGGCGGGCCGGGATCGCGCCCTGCGGGCGCAGGGCGGCGGCTGGTTCGAGGCGGAGATCGCGGGCGCGGCCGACGGAACGCGCTACTCGCTCGTGCTCGACGGGGGCCGCGTCCGCCCCGATCCCGCCTCGCGCCGCCAGCCGGCCGGCGTGCACGAGGCCTCGCAGGTGTTCGACCCGAGCCGCCACGCCTGGCGCGACGCCGGCTGGAAGGGCCTCGCCCGGGAGGACCTCGCCTTCTACGAGCTGCACGTCGGGACGTTCACCGGCGAGGGGACCCTCGACGCCGCCGCGGGCCGCCTCCCCGATCTCGTGGAGCTGGGCATCACGTGCGTCGAGCTCATGCCCGTCCAGCCGTTCCCGGGCGAGCGGAACTGGGGCTACGACGGCGTGGCTCCGTACGCGGTGCACGAGGCGTACGGCGGCCCGCCCGCCCTCCAGCGCTTCGTCGACCGGGCCCACGAGCTCGGCCTCGCCGTGTGCCTCGACGTCGTCTACAACCACCTCGGCCCGGAGGGGAACTACCTGCCGGAGCTCGGGCCCTACTTCACTCCTCGTCACCGGTCCCTCTGGGGCGACGGGCTCGACTACGACGGCCCCGGCTCGGGCCCCGTGCGCTCGTTCATGGTCGGCGCCGCGGTGCAGTGGGTCCGCGACTACCACGTCGACGCGCTCCGGCTCGACGCGACGCACGCCATCGAGGACGCGAGCCCGCGGCACGTCGTGGCGGAGATCTGCGAGGCCGCGCGCGCGGCCGGCCGCGCCGCCGGGCGCGAGGTCCACGTCATCGCGGAGGACGACCGGAACGACCGCCGTATCCTCGACCCCCCGCCGGGCGGCTGGGGAGCCTCCGCGGTCTGGGCGGACGACTTGCATCACGCGGTCCACGCCTTGCTCACTGGGGAGCGCAACGCCTTCCTCGTGGACTTCGGCCGGCCCGACGACGTCGCGCGCGCGCTCGCCGCCGGGTTCGTCTTCCAGGGACAGCGCTCGGAGTACCGCAAGCGGCCGCACGGCACCGACGTGCGCGGGCTCCTCCCCTCCCAGTTCGTGACGTGCCTGCAGAACCACGACCAGGCGGGGAACCGGCCGAAGGGCGAGCGCCTCGCGGCGCTCGTCCCGTGGGAGGCCCTCCGGCCCGCGTCGGCGCTGCTCCTGCTCGGATCGGGGCTGCCGCTCCTCTTCATGGGCGAGGAGTACGGCGAGACGGGGCCGTTCCTCTACTTCACGAGCCACTCCGACCCGGAGCTCGCCCGCGCGGTGTCGGAGGGCCGCAGGAAGGAGCTCATCGCCCAGGGCGCCGGCGAGGTGCCCGACCCCCAGGACCCCGAGACGTTCCGGCGATCGAAGCTCTCGCACCGCAGGGACGGAATGCACGGCGCCCTCCGGGAGCACTGCCGCCGCCTCCTTGCGCTCCGGCGGAAGCACCGCGCCGCGCTGTCCAGCTGGCCCGAGGTGCGGCGGGACGGGACGGCCTTCGAGCTCGTCCGCCCCGGGCTCACGTTGCGTGCCAACCTCGGCCCGGCGCCCGCCGGGGGCCTCGGGCCCTGGGGCCTCGAGGTCGAGGAGCGCTGACCCGGAGGCGGGACAGGCCGGGCCGCCGCGGCGACGGCCCGGCGAGCGGGCGCGGGAAGCCAAGCGGCACGGTTGCCGTTACGTAGGGACAGCATCCGCCGATGCCGCGCCCCAGCCATCTCCTCCCCTACGCCGTCGCGGTCGCACTCTCGGCCGCCGCCCTGGCGCTCGTCGGGCTCACCTCCCAGGCGTTCGGCGGCCAGTACCTCCACTTCCCGCTCGTGGCCGTGTTCGTGAGCGGCCTCTACGGCGGGCTCGGACCGGGGCTCGTCACCCTCGTCCTCTGCTGGCTCGGCTTCGACCTCCTCTACGTGGGCCCGCCCATGCGCTTCGGCGTGGGGACCGTCGAGGAGGCGCACCGGATCGTGGCGTACCTCATCGCCGGCGGGGCGGCGACCTGGATCGCCTCGCGCTTCCGCGCCGTGCGGCGCGAGGCGGAGACGGCCCGCCGCGCGGCCGAGGCGGCGCGCGACGAGGCGAGCCGCGTGGGCGCCCTCCAGGAGAGGCTCGTCGCCGTGGTGGGCCACGATCTGAGGAACCCCCTCGGCGCCCTCCTCGGGAACCTGGACCTGCTCTCGCGGGCGGGCTCGCTGAGCGAGCGGCAGCAGCTCGTCGCCGCCCGGATGCGGGGCACCGTGCTCCGCATGGAGGGGATGATCCGCGACCTCCTCGATCTCGCGCGCACTCGCCAGGGCGGGCTCCTCGCCGTCTCGCCCGTGGACGCGCGGCTCGGCGAGGTCTGCGCCCGGACCGTGGCCGAGATCCGGGACGCGCATCCCGACGCGGTCATCGCCCTCGCCGTGGACGGCGACGATCGCGCCCGGCTCGACGCCGAGCGGATCGCCCAGGTCGTCTCGAACCTCGTCGTGAACGCGCTCCAGCACGGGGCGCGCTCCGCGCCGGTCGACGTGGCGGTGTCGGGCGAGGGCGACGAGGTCGTGCTCCGGGTCGAGAACGCGGGCCCGCCCATCTCGCCCCAGCTCGGGGAACACCTCTTCGAGCCGTTCCGCCGCGGCCGGTCCGACGGGAACGGCCTCGGCCTCGGCCTGTTCGTCGTCCACGAGGTGGCGCGCGCGCACGGAGGCGGCGTGAGCTTCCGCTCGGCGCAAGGGCGCACGGTCTTCGAGGTGCGCTTCCCGCGCGGCACGCCCGGCCAGCCCGCGCCTCGGCCGGCCCGGCCGGCCGCTACTTCTTCTCGAGCTTCTGTCTGAGCAGGTCGCCGAGGGTGCCGAAGCCCTTCCCCGAGCCCTTCGGCGCGATGGACCGCATGTAGTCCGCCGCCTCCTTCCGCTCGGCCGCCTCCTCCGCGCCGCTCTTGGAGAGGCGGATGCGGCCCTGCTCGTCGATGGCGAGGACGAGCGCCGGGAAGGTGTCGCCCGCCTTGAAGGCCTTGCGGAGGTCCGAGCCGCGTGGCGTCCCGGTCTCGCTCGCCGGCACGAGGCCGCGCCCGCCCGCGAACCGGACGAACACCCCGAAGCTCTCGACCTTGTCGACCGAGGCGGTGACGACGTCGCCGGCCTTCGGCGGCGGCGGCGGGGCGGGCCGCGGCGGCGCCTCGGGGGCCGCCTTCGGCTCGGGCCGGGGCGTGAGCGCCCGGACCGAGAGGCTCACCCGCTCGCCCTTCTTCGCGTCCTGCTCGACCTTGAGGACCTGCACCTGGACGGCGTCCCCGGGCTTGAGGAGGTCCTGCGGCTTCGAGACGCGATCCCAGGAGAGCTCCGAGACGTGCACGAGCCCCTCGACGCCGCCCAGGTCCACGAACGCGCCGTAGTCCTGGACGCTCGTCACGACGCCGTCGAACACGGCGCCCTCGGCGAGCTTCTCGCGCGTGGCCTTCGCCTTCCGGGCGCGCTCCTCCTCGAGCAGCGCCCGCCGGGAGAGGACCACGTCGCGGTGATCGGCCTTCTGCACCCGGAACTCGAGCTTCTGCCCCACGAAGGCCGAGGGGTCGCCCACGAACCGCACGTCGATCTGGGAGACGGGGCAGAAGGCGCGCACGCCGTGCACCTCGACCTCGAGGCCGCCCTTGTTGACGGCCTTCACGAGCCCCTCGACCGGCAGGCCCGTCTGCGCCGCCTCGATCACCGCCTCGCGCGCGTGGTCGCGCTGCATCTTGGCGTGTCCCTTCGACACGATCACGCCGCGGTCGCCCGCCTGGACCACGACGCCGTCCACGATGTCGCCCTCGCGGGCGGTGACGTTCCCCTCGGCGTCCTTCAGCTCCGCCACGTCGATCATCGCCTCGGCGAGGCCGGAGCCGAGCTCCAGGAACGCGACGTCCTGGCCGAGCTGGATGATCTTCCCCGCCACCTTGTCGCCGACCTTGTGCCGCGTCCTCGGAGCGGAGTCCGAGGCCGCGAGCATGTCCGCGAAGGAGCCCTCGTCCGGCGCCGGCGCCTCGGGCGCGGGAGGCGGCTCTCCGGCGGCGGGCC
>DATDDC010000681.1:0-24107 GCA_036523995.1 Anaeromyxobacter sp. | reverse complement strand
CACCGGGCGGGCCACGGTCCGGAAGAGCAACGCCGCGCCGAGGGCGACGGCGAGCGCCGACGCCCCGACGACGATGGCCACGAAGAGCCGGGGCGACAGCGCGCGCCCCGCGGCGGCGGGGAGGCCCGCGACCAGGAGGACCGACGCCAGGATCGCGGCGACGGCGACCGCGTGCAGCAGCAGGACGATGCGGATGTTGGTGGACCGGGAGGGCACGCGGACCGGCTCCCGATACTACCGGAACGGCCGGAGCAACGGGACCAGCCCGGCGATCGCGTCCGAGAGGTACAGCCACTCCAGGGCCCCGAGCGCGAGGAACGGGCCGAAGGGAACGGCGTGGCGCGGAGGGACCCAGTCGTCGTCCGAGGTCGCGGGTGGGGTCGAGGCCGGGGTCGCGCCCGGGCTCGAGCGCGGCGGCTCCGCCGGGGCCGCGGGCCCGGGGGTCCCGCGGCCGAGGAGGACCTGCACGATCCCCACGAGGCTTCCCTGGAGCGAGGCGAGGAGCACGGTGGGGAGGAGCGCCTTCACTCCGAGCCAAGCTCCCAGCCCCGCGAGCAGCCACACGTCGCCGAACCCGAGCGCCTCCTTCTTGAAGACCACGCTCCCCAGCCAGGAGACCGCCGCGAATGCGCCGAACCCCACGGCGGCTCCGGCCAGCGAGGAGGCGAGGGTCGCCGGGGTGAGCCCGAGGGCGCTCGCGGCGACGCCGAGGACGATGAGCGGCCAGGTGAGGGCGTGCGGAAGGAGCCAGGTGTCGAGATCGATGAAGGCGAGGGCGACGAGCGATGCGGCGAAGGCGAGCTCGGCGCCGAAGGCGGCTCCGAGCCCGTGACGGCGCCACGCGACCCACGCCGCCGCTGCGACGAGCGCCTCGACGAGCGGGTAGCGCACGGCGATGCGCGCCCGGCAGGCGCGGCAGCGGGCGCCGAGGAGCACGTAGGAGAGGACGGGGATGTTGTCGTACCAGGCGATGGGCGCGCCGCAGCGCGGACAGCGGGAGCGCGGGCGAACCACCGACTCGCCGCGTGGCACGCGGGCGATGACGACGTTCGCGAAGCTGCCGATCACCGCGCCGAGCCAGACCGCCAGGGCCGCAGACCAGAGGCGAAGTGTTGTGAGGCCCGAGTCGTCCACGCTCGTCGTCAGGACACCTGGCTTCGCCGCCTCTCCCGCGCGGCAGAGATAGCACGAAGGGATGGGGGGCGCACTCCGGGAAGCGGCCCCTGCGCTCAGCGAGGGTTCGTGCCGGGGTCGCCGAGATCGGCGAAGAACCAGAGCGGCGACCTGAGGACCTGCCGGACCGAGCCGTCGCGCTCCAGCGAGCGGAAGAGCGGCATCGACTCCTCGAACGCCGCGCACAGGACGTAGCGCGCGCCGAAACGGCGCCGGATCGCGTCCGCCGCGTCCGCGGGCCCCTCCCGCGGCAGGGCGAACCAGAGCGCGTACAGCTGCGGGTCCTCGAGGAAGAACAGCGTGGGGTCGAGGGCCACCATGAAGCGCCTCTCGGGCAAGGCGAGGAGCAGCTCGCCGGTGAAGCCCCAGTCGCAGGTGAAGACCTGCGCGCCCTCGGGGATCGCCTTCCGCAGCAGGGCCGCCATCGGCGGCGGGAGCTCGTCCTGCCGGATCGCCAGCCAGTCGAGCGAGGGCGCACCCAGCGCCGCCGTGAGCGCGGTCGCCCCGACGAGCGCGATGGGAGCGGCCCGCCGCGACCAGCGCAGCGGCCGGATGGCGACCGCGAAGGCGAGGACCGAGACCGGCGCGAGGTACTCGATGAACCGGCCGGACCGAACGGTCATCGCCGCATAGGCGGCGGCGGTGAGGGCGAGGCCCAGGGAGCCCGGATCCTCGCGGCGCCGCCGCCACGCGACGAGCAGGGCGGCCGCGGCGAGCCCGAGCGGGAGGGTCAGGAACCGGAGCGCCTCGGCGAGCGTGAACGGCTGGAACTCGGGGCCGAGCGCGAACCCCGCGCGGCCGGCCCAGGCCGTCTTCATCAGGATCTCGACGTTCACCACCCACGCGAACCGCGCCAGGTTCGGGAAGTTGGGATGGACGACGAGGCCCAGCCCCAGCCCGGCGGCGGCCGCCGCCGCGGGCTTCCACGACGGCCGCTCGCCCGAGAGCAGCTGCGCCACCGCCGCGATGGCCGCGAGGACGAGGGGCGTGTGCCAGGCCACGTAGCACCACGGGAACAGGAGCGAGACGGCGGCGAGCAGCCAGAGGCGGCGGCGGTTCACGGCCCAGGCGCCGGCGATCGCGAGCGCCACGCCCAGGAGGTGAGGCCGGACGAGCGCGAAGCGAAGCAGGAAGCTGGCCGAGGCCGCGAGGGGAAGGAGCGCCCAGAGGCCCCGATGCGGCACGCCCTCCGCCCGCAGCACGAGATAGAGGACGAGCAGGAGCGCGCCGCCGAGCACCGCGCCCGTGATCTTCGCGGCCGCGATCCAGGAGAGGCCGGCGAGGGGCACCATGAGCAGGTGGAACAGCAGCTCCTTGTCCGCGTAGTTCTCGGCGAGCCAGCTGAACGGCGTCCACGGGAAGGCGTGCAGGATGCCGTGCCGGGCGATCAGCCGCGCCACCGCCACGTGATAGGCCGTGTCAGCGTCCCACGGCACCGGGGTGAGGATCTGCAGGAGCGCGGCGACGGCGAGGAAGACGAGCGCCCACGCCGCCACGTCCCAGGGCGGCCCCGGACGGCTCGGGGCGATGGGCGTCGCGCGCGCTGTCGTGGGATCGGGTGACACGGCGGGATTCGAGAGGGCGAGCCTATCCCACCAGGCGCCGCTGACGAGAAACGTCAGCCGTCCTCACCCGTGGCCCCTTCTCGTCAACGACATGTGAAACCCCGTCTCCAGTCCTTACGGCCGCTTGTCCGTCCGCCGTCCCTGGCACCGGTCCTGCTACGGAGGGACCTGCACAATCGACCGGGCGCGGCTGTGGAAACGTACCACCCCGGAACAACGTCGCCTGGCGGCCTACGTCGTCCGGTCGACTTCAGCGGAGGAAACGCAATGAAGAAGCTTGCGAAGGGCTTCACGCTCATCGAGCTCATGATCGTCGTCGCCATCATCGGCATCCTCGCCGCGATCGCGATCCCGAACTTCATCAAGTACCAGCTGCGCTCGAAGTTCAGCGAGGCGTCCTCGAACCTCGAGGGCCTGCGCAAGGCCGAGGAGGCGCTGCGCCAGGGCGAGCGGAACATCACGGTGGGCGGCACTCTCGTGCCCGCCGCCGCCTACGTGCCGGGCCAGTACTTCAACCTCCAGGGCTTGACGCTCCCCGTCACCGGCACCGTCGGCAGCGCCAAGCTGCCCTGGGCCACGACGGACCTCCAGGAGGCCGCCGCGATGGACTGGCAGGTCGAGGGCAACACGTACTTCCAGTACGCGGTCACGACGCCCTGCGCCGGCGTTCCCTCCGCCACGGCCGCCGGCATCTGCTACGCGGCCGGCGCCTGGTCCGACATCGATGCCGACACCGTCCAGGGCAACGTCATGCTGGTGAAGCCCACGCTCCAGGGCACGGTCCCGGCGACCTTCCCAGGCACCAGCGTCTTCCCCGGAGCGGCCGGCAGCGGCTGCTTCCCGACGGGCGGCACGAGCACCGTGTACGCGAGCCCCTGCGCCTCCACCCTCCCGGACATCTTCTAGCCGCGGAAGGCGACCGCTCGTACGAAAGGCACCACGGCCCGGCCGTGGTGCCTTTTTCCTCGCTCGGGGTTTCGAGCTATCTTCTCGCCGCAGAGATCCATGAGAGGGAAAGGAACCGCAGTACTGCTCGCCGTGTCGGCGGCGGCGGTCGCCCTGGGGCGGCCCGCCCTCGAGCCGGAGGCCGTCGACGCCTCCCGCGTCCGCGAGCCGGCCTGGCTCCCGAACGGCAAGCTCCTGCGGCTCGCCTCCTTCGGGCAGCGGCTGCTCCTCGCCGATCTGTACTGGCTGAAGACGGTCACGTACATCGGCGAGTCCACCCTCTCCCGCGGACACCGCCTGGGCTCGCTCCACGCGCTGGGCGACATCGTGACCGACCTCGACCCCCGGTACGGCTACGCGTACCAGGTGATCGGATCGAACCTGAGCGGGCTCGCCCACGACGTGGCCGCGAGCGATCGCCTCCTCGAGAAGGGCGTACGAAACGTCCCGGACCGCTGGGTCCTCCCGTTCCTGCTCGCGTTCAACAGATTCTTCTACGCGCGCGACTACGCCGGCGCCGCGGCCTGGGCGCGCCGCGCGGCCGAGGTGGGGAAGCGTCCCCACCTCGCGCTGCTCGCGGCGAACCTGTCGCTCGTCGCCAACACGGACGAGGAATATGCCCTGTCCCTGTCGTTCCTCGAGCTCAGCCTGCAGCAGCCGCAGACGCCGGAGCTCCGCGACCAGATCAAGGCGCGCATCGTGAAGGTCCGCACCTACCAGGCGCTGGACGCCGTCGAGCGCGCCATCGACGCGTTCCGGGCGCGGAACGGGCTGGCTCCGATCGTCCTCGACCAGCTCGTGTGGAGCGGCTTCCTGCCTCGGATCCCCACCGACCCCTCGGGCGGGTCGATCGAGTACGAAGGGGGAACGGGCGACGTGAGGAGCTCCGTGATCGGCGCGCGCAGGCCCATCCGGGTGAGCGAATGAAGGCCACCCTGGCGATCGCCGGAAACACGGTCCGTGAAGCCCTCCGCGAGCGGCTGCTCTACAACCTCGTCATCTTCGCGGTCCTGCTCTCGGTGTCCTCGCTCACCATCTCCCGCCTCACGCTCGGCGAGCAGTTCCGGATCATCGCCGACGTCTCCACGTCCAGCACGCAGGTGTTCGGGATCCTGATCTCGGTCTTCGTGGGCGTGGCCCTCGTCTCGCGGGAGATCGACCGCCGCACCGCCTACGCCATGCTCGCGCGGCCCGTGAGCCGGGCGGACTTCGTCCTCGGCAAGTTCCTCGGGCTCCTCGCCA
This sequence comes from Anaeromyxobacter sp., assembly GCA_036523995.1. Lineage (GTDB taxonomy): Bacteria > Myxococcota > Myxococcia > Myxococcales > Anaeromyxobacteraceae > Anaeromyxobacter. The sequence continues at coordinate 19,182 of DATDDC010000681.1, read as the reverse complement.
CCGCCGGCCTGAATCTCGCGGTCATGGCCCTGGCGAGCGCGCTGGTGCTCTTCCTCTACAGGGGGAACGGGAGCTTCCTGGGCTCGGGCTTCTTCGTCGCCTTCGGCCTGATGATCGCGCAGTTCGCGATCTGCGTCGCCCTGGCCGTCCTCTTCGCGTCCTTCTCCACGCCCACCCTCGCGATCATCTTCACGCTCGCCATCGTGGGGGCCGGCTTCCTCTTCACCGAGGTCCGCCCGTTCTGGCTGCTCAGCGACGAGGCGGGGATGAAGCCGCTCGTGCACGTCCTCGACTTCCTCCTGCCGGGGATGGGGCTCCTCGACGCCAAGGAGGCCCTCACCTACGGCGACACCGTGAGCCTCGGGTCCTTCGCGACGCGGATGGCCTACGGGTGCGGATACGCGGGCGTCATCGTCGCCATCGCCGCCGTCGTCTTCTCCCGGAGGGACATCCGGTGAGCGCGCTCCAGATCGAGAAGCTCGGGAAGACCTACCGCCTCGGCCTGCGCATGCGGAGCGTGGTGGCGCTGGACGCGCTCTCCCTGAGCGTCGAGGAAGGCTCGATCTTCGGCTTCGTGGGGCCGAACGGGGCGGGGAAGAGCACGACCATCAAGATCCTGGTGGGGCTCATCAAGCCCTCCCGCGGCACGGCGTCCATCTTCGGCAAGCCCATCACCGACCCCGCGAGCCGCCGGGTGGTCGGGTACCTGCCGGAGAATCCCTCCTTCCACGACTTCCTCCGGCCCCTCGAGGTGCTGGAGCTCCTGGGAAAGCTCTCCGGGCTCGCCGGCCGGGAGCTGCGGCGCCGGGCCGAGGAGGTGCTGGAGATGGTGGGCCTGTCGCACGCCCGCGATCTCACCGTGCGGAAGTTCTCGAAGGGCATGGTGCAGCGGCTCGGCCTCGCGCAGGCCGTGCTCCACGACCCGCCGCTCCTCATCCTCGACGAGCCCATGAGCGGTCTCGATCCCATCGGCCGCAAGGACGCTCGCGACCTCGTCCTCGAGCTGCGCCGCCGCGGGAAGACCCTGTTCTTCTCGACGCACATCCTGAACGACGTCGAGACCACCTGCGACCGCGTGGGCATGGTGATGAAGGGCCAGCTCGTCGCGGAAGGGAGCCTCGGCGCCCTGCTGGACGGCTCCGTGAAGTCCGTCGAGCTGCGGTGCGCCCCCCTCGCCGAGGAGCACTTCGCCGCCCTCCACGCCTCGGCGCTGGACGGGAGCCGGGGCCCCGACGGCTGGGTCTTCTCCTTCGCCGATCTCGCCGGCGCGAACCGCGCGGCCGCGCGAGTGCTCTCGCTGGGCGGGCGGATCCTCTCCCTCTCGCCCCAGCGCGAGACCCTGGAGCAGTCGTTCATGCGCCTCGCGCACTCGAGCGGCTCGGCGGGCGGGGAATGGAGGCAGGCGTCGAGTGGCTGAGGCCCCTCCCCTCGACGCTCCCCCTCGCGCCCGCACCCCGGAGCCCGAGGCACCTCTCCCCGAGTCCTCCCCGTCCCCCCAGGGCGCCGGGTCCCGGCGCGCCCTCGCCGTGATCGCCGCCGTCCTGGCGACGTTCTTCGCGCCCGCGATCTTCAGCGCGAGCCAGTTCCTCTTCCGCGACGCCGGCCGGATGCACTGGCCGATGAAGCGCTACATCGCCGAGCGGCTGCGCGACGGGCACCTGCCCGAGTGGAACCCGTACCTCGGCCTCGGCGTCCCCATGGTGGCCGGCGCCGTGGACGCCGTGCAGCACCCCTTCAACCTGCTCCTCGTGGCGCTGCCGTTCGAGATCGGCTTCAAGCTCTGGGTGCTCCTCTCTTACCTGGTCGCTGCCACCGGCGGCTACGCATGGGCCCGCCGGCTCGGGCGGGGCTGGCACGCGTCCGTCGCGGCAGGCCTCGCCTTCGCGCTCTCGGGGTTCCTGGTGAGCTCGAGCGACAACCTCACCTACCTCACCACGCTCGCGGCCCTGCCCTGGCTCTTCGCCTCCGCGCACGCCTGGCTCGAGCTCGGCGGCGCGGGTCGGCTCGCGATCCTGGCGCTCGCGTCGGGGCTCTGCGCGGCGGGCGGGGACCCGCAGGCGTGGGGGTTCGGCGTCGTCGCCCTGCCCCTCTACTCCGTGCTGTTCGCCCGCCGGGAGGGCGGAGCCCTCGCGAGGATGGGGCGCGGCGCCGGGGCGGCGGTCGCGGCCTGCGTGGGGGCCGCCCCGTTCATCGTTCCCGTGCTGGCGTGGATTCCCCACTCGTCGCGCGGGGTCGGCCTGAGCGAGGTCGAGGCGGCGCGGTGGAACCTCCCGGCGCTGCGGCTCCTCGAGCTCGCGCTGCCGCACATGTTCCGCGACCAGGAGGGCGCGCTGGGCTCCTGGGTCTACATCGTCTTCGGGGGCGGCGAGCTCACGCCCATCCCCTGGGTGCTCTCGATCTACGTCGGCGCCTCGGTGATCGCGCTCGCGCTGCTCGGCGCGGTCCGCTCTCCCAGGGCCCGCTGGCTCGCGCTCGGCGCGGCGGCGTTCGCCTGGATGGCGCTCGGCGCCCAGGGCGGCCTGGGCCGGCTCGCCTCGCACGTCCCGGTCCTGAGCGGCTTCCGCTACTGGGAGAAGATGGCCGTCTGGCCGAGCCTGCTTCTCGCCATGGCGGCGGCGTACGGGATCGACGCCCTCGCGGACCGGGACGAGCCCGGGTGCGCGCGGTTTCCGGCGATCCTCGGAGCGGCCGCGGCCCTCGCGCTCGCGCTCTCCGGGATGCTGGCGCTGGCTCCCGACCGAGCGGCCCGGCTCCTCGAGCCGCGTCCACCGAGCCCGGCGGCCGCGCCCCACTTCCTCCAGGCCGCGGAGGCGCTGGTGCTGAACCTCCGGCAGGGGCTCCTCGAGATGGGCGCGGTGTGCGCGGTCCTCGCGATCGTCGTGTGGGTCGCCCGGCGCGGCGCGCTGCGCCGGATCGCCCCGGCCTTGCTCGTCCTCGTCGTGGTCTCCGACCTCATGGCCGCGAACATCCGGGGCTACACGCTCGCGAGCACGTTCATCGTCGAGACCCGGGCTCCCTTCGGCGAGTACCTCGGGGCGCAGCCCGGGTTGCAGCGCGTCTTCACGCGGTCCGACCTGAGCAGCGAGGGCTGGCGCGGGCTGCGGGAGCTCGACGCGGACTGGATCAGGGCGGTCCACCTGCTCGAGCCCTCGCTGAACGTCGAATACAAGGTGGGCAACTTCCAGGCGTACGCGGGGATGATCCCCGTGCGCACGGACCGCTTCAACGTGCGGGCCGGCAGCGCCCAGCAGGTCCCGCACGTCGGCATCCTGGGCGTGGGGTACTTCGCCGTGCCGACCTCGCCGGACCTCGCGCGCGACTACGGCCTCCCGCCCCCCTACGCCGTCGCGGCGTTCGACCCGCTCATCCCGGCTTTCCTTCTCCGGATTCCGCACCGCGAGCGCGCCTACCTCGCCGGGGAGCTCACCTCGGTGAGCCGGCGCCTCGCCATGGAGTTCCTGCTGGAGGCGAGCGCGTCGCTCACGGAGCGCTCGGTGGTCGAGGGCGCCGTGCCGGACGGTTACCGGCCGCCGCGGGGGAGCGCGCGCATCGTCAGCGATCTTCCGGAGCGCGTCGCCGTCGAGACCGAATCCGACGGCCCGGCGCTCCTCGTCCTGAACGACGTCCACGCCGAAGGCTGGAAGGCATCGGTGGATGGGACCGCTGCCCAGATCCTCCCGGCGAACTACATGGCCCGCGGCGTGTGGGTGGGCGCCGGGAAGCACCTCGTGACGTTCACGTACCGCACGCCCGGGCTGCGAGAAGGCTGGGCGGCGCTCTTCGCCGGGGGCGCCGGCCTCGCGGCGGCCGCGATCGCGCGCTCGAGACGCCGGCGGGAGCGCGCGGGCTGAGCGTTTCCGGCGACGGCTCCCGGCGACCGCCAGGCGCCGGAGCGGCGCGGTCGCAAGGCAATGATTGAAGAATCCTGACCTTTTTGCACACCCGCTCGGAGGCATCGGCCCGAGCGACCCTCGATAACACTCGACAATCCGGTCGCCCGGGCCCGCCCCGCCGCTTGCACACCTCGTTGCGCGGAGGCGCACCCCCATGCCGAGCCGCGGGTCGCGCGGGTTCACGCTCGTCGAGATGCTGGTGACCGTCCTCCTCATCGGGATCGGCGCGGCGCTCGTCGTCTGGGGGTTCGGGGCGCAGAAGGAGCGCGAGAGGCTCCGCGGGGCCTCGCTCGAGCTCCGGGGCGCCCTCCTCCAGGCCCGTCAGGCGGCGCTCTCGAGCGGGAACCGGGTGGTCGTGATGCTGTTCCCGAACTTCCCGACCGACGGCAAGGGCTCGCAGGGGCGCATCATCCTCTACGAGGACGCCGACGCGACCTTCTTCCAGGCGACGGCCCCGGTGAACTTCGAGGGCTACGATCCCGCATCGACCGCGGCGGGGCCGAGGAGCCAGGTCATCGACACGATGGATCTCCCCTTCCTCGTGACGGTGGGTCCGGCCGACGGCTGGGGTCCGGGGACGGCGGCCCCGGCGCCCTACGCCAACATCCCGCTCGACCGGGCGTGCGCCTTCTGCACCGGCCTCGGCGCCCGGGGCGCCATCGTCTTCGATCCCGTGGGCACCGTGTCGTTCTACGACCGGAACGGCCCGGCCCTGGGGTTGCCGGGCGCGGCGCTGAGCCTCACCGCGCGCGACACGGGCGAGGTGAAGACGGTCCTCGTCGGCGCGAACGGCTCGATGCTGGGCATGTTCACCAACCGCTAGGAGAGCACCCGTGAAGACGTCGAAGCGGCTCCAGCACGGAATCTCGCTGCTCGAGAACCTCCTCGCCATGGGCATCCTCCTCACCGGCGCGGCGGGCGTCGTCGCCATCCAGCGCCAGGCCACGTTCTACCTGGGCGACGCGCGGCGCATCACGCGCGCCACGGCCTTCGCCGGAGATCTCGCCACGCAGATCCAGCTCTGGGACTTCGACGACCCGAGGCTCGCCAACTCGGTCACGGCCAACGACGGCGACGTGGGCGACTCCGCCGACCTCTTCGAGATCCAGGCCACCCCGCCGGCCGATCACGGCGAGGCCGACCTCACCCTGGGCGGCCGGGCCTGGACCGGGCTCTCGCAGGAGCTGCTCCTCCTGAACGGGATGGAGCGCTACTGGAACGTGTCCTTCTCCAACGTGGACGCGAACGCGAACGGCGTCCCCGACGCCATGCGGATCGCCGTGATCGTGCGGTGGCAGGCGGCGGGAGGCTGGCGGCGCATCGTCATCCCCCTGGTGAAGGTCAACCCCGCGGAGCGCATGTGAAGGCGCCCGGCGCGAGGCAGCGCGGCTTCACGTTGATCGAGCTCGTCATGGCCATCGCCTTGACGAGCCTCCTCATCGCCGCGGCGGTGACCCTCCTCGTGAACCAGCAGCGGGCCTACGAGGTCGGCTCGGGCGATCGCGGCCTCCAGGAGGCGGGCCAGACGGCGCTCATCGCCATCGGCGATCGCATCCGGGCCGCGGGCTACGGGATCGACCCCGCCTACGCCTTCGACTTCGGCGACGTGGATCGGGTCCCGCAGCAGGGGCTCCTCTCGCCGCAGCGGCTCACCCATTTCCAGTCGTACGCGTGCGGGGCGCCGGTGCGCTGCCGCGACCAGAAGATCGGGGCGCTCGGCTCGGGCACGGACGAGCTCGTCTTCCTCTCCCGGAACCCCATGTTCAGCCGGCCCGTGCTGGCCGCCAGCCCCGCGCAGATCACGGTGCGCGGCGAGCTCAGCCGCCCGCTCCTGCGCGGCCAGATCCTCCAGGTGATGTGCCTCGGCGGAAACCGCACCCGGGCGTACGTGACCGTCGCGAACGCCGTGCCGGCCGCCGCCACGCCGGACCCGGCGAAGGACGTGACCATCCCGCTCGTCTCCGGCGTCGTCACGGGCGGCCTCACCACCTTCCCGTTCCAGAACGACCAGCTCGCCGACGGCTGCTTCAGCTCCGGGACCGCGGTGCTCGCCAAGATCGACCGGCACCGGTTTTACGTGACCGCCTTCACCGAGACCGGGATCGAGGTGCCCATCGAGACGGCCGGAGCGCGGCCGTTCCTCATGGACGACCCCGGGCTCACGAACCCGAACGGCAGCGCCGTGGTCGCGGCGGTGGCGCAGGACGTGGAGGACCTCCAGCTCACCTACTTCTTCCCGCAGGCCTTCGCGGGCGGGCCCATCCAGCCCGTGGGGGCGACGCCCGGCACGAACATCGCCGACGACGCGCCCGCGGTGACGGTGGCGGTTCCGCCGCCCGCCATCGACGACGCCCCCGGGGCGGCGAGCCGGACCACAGGCAGCCCGGCCAACCTGGTGGCCATCCGCGTGAGCGTGGTGGTCCGCTCCCCCGCCTTCGACTCGACCCTCGTGTACGACGTGCAGCGGACCCTGCCCGCCGCCGGAAACCACGCCGCGTCCCTGGGCGTCCCGGGCCATCGCCGCGCGCTGTTCGAGGAGACCTTCGCCATCCCGAACCTCCGCAGCGCCAGCGTCGTCTACTGCGCCATCGGCACCGGCCCCGGCATGAACCGGGGCGGCTGCTAGGAGCCGCCATGAACCGGAGCCCGCGGGGCAGCGCCCTCGTCATCGCGGTGATCGCGATGCTCATCGTGGCCGTGATCGGGGTGGGCCTGCTCCGGTTCACCCAGCGATCCGTGGCCTTCTCCATCGGCGGCCCGCGGCACAAGGCCCTCGTGAACTGCACCGACGCCGCCCGCGCCCTCCTGGAGAGCCGGTTCCACATCCTGGGCAAGGACCCCACCGAGATCGCCGTGCTGAACGAGCGGCTCGACGGCCCGCAGGGCCGCATGCGCGCCCTGGGCGGACACGTCGACGCGGATCCGACCCAGCCCCTCGTCGTCATCAGGCAGGTCGAGATCCTGCCGTCGAACGTGGTGAGCGGCGTCGACGCCTCCTCGGGAGACATCACCAACATCATCGGCGGCATCAACGCCGGCGGCGGGAAGCCGCTCAAGGTGACGGTCCACTGCCAGGAAGGGGACTCGAGCTCTCCCACGAGCGGGCGGCAGATGGAGATCGAGTACGGAATCCGCTTCGGCCTCTAGGAGACGACGACGATGCGCTCCCGCAAGAGCTCCACCCTCGCCCTGGCGCTCCTCTGCCTCGCGGCGATCCCGTTCGTGAGCGACGCGGGCATCTCGGTGCCGCCGCCCTCCAAGGCCGCCTGCTGCGCCGTCTTCGAGCCGCCGCCGCCGCCACCGCCTGCGGGCGACGAGGAGTTCTTCCGGACCGGGGGCGGCGTTCCGAACGTGATGCTGCTCCTCGACACGTCCGGATCGATGCTCGAGTTCCCGCGCGACATCGAGTGGCCGGCCCTCGGCCTCTCCGGATCGAACACCTTCCAGTCGCTGGGCACCTGCTCCCCCCAGACGCCGTTCAAGGGCGACAGCACCGTCTACGACATCGCCGACCCGAAGTACGACGTGCCGTACGACAACGGCTACAGGACGAGCCTCGTGACCGACGATCCGCCCTGGGGGCTCGGCCAGTGCACGCTGAAGCAGGCGCGCCCCACCACCGACGCCGCCACGGATTACTGCCTCTACCGGGCGGACTCCTTCTACAAGTTCGTGAACGGCGCGAACCAGAGCGGGGGCACGTTCTGGGCCCAGACCTCCGCCAAGGTCTACAACGCGAACCCGTGCTCGGTGGTGAACGCGGCCGGCTCGGTCCAGAGGGACTTCAACGGCGCGGTGGTCACCGCGGACGCCGCCGCCTGCAACGCCTGCCTGACGTCGAAGGGCTACTACTTCTTCGTCGTCCGCTACAGGAACTCGAGCGGAAACTGGGTCAACTCGCAGGAGCAGATCGTCTTCAGCGGCCGCTTCCTCTCCGCCTTCCCGCAGAAGTTCATCGCCGCGCGCAAGGTGGTGAAGGACATCGTGAAGCTCGATCCGAGCGACGCGACGACCATGAACACCATCCGCTTCGGCCTCACGGTCTTCGTGGCGAGCAACACCGGCGGCTTCTCCACCTCGCTCCGCACGAACGACGGCGGGAAGCTCGTCGTCCCGCTGGGCCCGGACTGCGCCACCGCGTTCCACGACAGCCAGTCGACCCCCGATGACTTCAAGGGCGCCCGGCAGCAGATCGTGACCGCCATCAACGCCGTGGACCCGACGACCTCGAACCCCACCCAGGTCCCGTTCGGCGGATCGACGCCGCTCGCCGAGGCCCTCTTCAACATCGGGCAGTACTTCACCAACTCCTCGTCCTCGACCGGCCTCTACAACACGCTCTTCGGCACGGGCTGGGTCCGCTCCTCGTTCGCCGAGACCGCGTCGGGCTCCGTGAACGCGCAATGGGCGCAGGCCGGCCAGAACCGCTCCTTCTGCTGGGCGTGCCAGCAGTCCTCCATCGTGGTGATCACGGACGGCGCGCCCAACCAGGACTCGAACATCCCGAGCGCCGGGACGACCACCGCGCACGCGAACTTCGCCAACGACTTCCGCTACTGGTCGAACGCGACCATCGACTGCCCGGCCTGCAAGTGCGACCTCTCCTTCGGCGGCGACACGTGCACCACGCCCACGCCCCTCGTCCCCTCGGGCGGCAACATCCCCAACATGATGCACAAGGTGGCGTTCTTCCTCAAGAACACCGACCTGCGGCCGGACCTCCCGAACGACACGCAGCCGCAGAACGTCGCCACCTACACGATCAGCTTCGGCGTCGACGGCGCCACGGACCCCGCCGCCATCGCGGTCCTCCAGAAGACCGCGGACCTCGGCGGCGGCATCTTCTCCAACACGTCCTCGGGCGAGGAGCTGCGCGCGGCGCTCAACACCGCGGTGAAGGACGTCGTCGCCCGCGCCACCTCCTTCTCCTCCGCGAGCTCGAACTCGCTCCAGACCACGAGGACGAACCAGGCGGACGCCTTCCTCGGCCGCTTCAAGCGCACGTCGTCGAGCATGTGGGAGGGCCACCTGTTCTCGGCCATGATCTTCGACGAGTTCGGTCAGGGCTGCGACTCGCGCTTCTCGACGTCGGGCCAGAAGCTCTTCGCCTGCGGCACGAAGGCGAACCAGAACCCCAACATGAACGGGGACGAGACCACCGACGGCAAGGCCATCTGCACGAGCGCCTACGTCGTGGACCAGGACTGCGATCCGATCATCGAGGACGCGATCGGCAACTTCAAGAAGGGGATCTTCGACCCGACCACCCATCAGCTCTCGGGTGGCCCCGACGATGCGAACCTGTTCTGGGACGCGGGCCGGGTCCTCTCCGATCCGACGCGGACCGGCTACCGGACCGCCCAGGAGGGCCAGCCCAACTCCCGCGGCATCAAGACGGTCCTCGACGTGAACGGCGACGGCAAGTACACCGCGGCGGACGGGCTCGTCGACTTCACCGTCGACAACGTCGCCGCCCTGGCGCCGGCCATGGGGCTCGATCTCGCCTGGTGCCAGAGCCTGCTGAGGCGGATCGGCATCTGCGGCGCCGATCCGCTTCCCTCCTGCCCCACGAGCTGGACCTCCTCCGCCCAGCAGCTCTGCGCCGCGCAGATCATCCACTACGTGCGCGGCTGGGACGTCCTGGACGCGGACAAGGACCACTGCGCCGGACCCGGCAACTTCTTCAACACGAACGGCTGGGGGTCGTGCTCCTCCGACGCCCAGTGCGGATCCGCCGCGAGCTGCCACGAGGGCCGGTGCGTGAACGACGACTGCCAGAACGGCGAGCAACGCGACCGCGCCAACGACTCGCGGCCGGCGGCGTCCCAGGACTTCTGGAAGCTCGGCGACATCTTCCACTCCTCGCCCGTGCTCGTGAAGCCGCCCGTGGACAAGCTCCTCTGCAAGTTCGCGGCGGAGAACCAGTGCGCCATGACGCTCTACTCCGCGCTGGGCCAGTCCGCGAGCAGCGCGACGCCCCTCGCCAGCTACGGAGTGCTCGACGCCTACGACAAGTTCCGCCAGGACAACCTGAACCGCCAGATGGTGGTGCTGGTCGGGGCGAACGACGGCATGCTCCACGCCTTCGACGCGGGCGGCCCCGACACGAGCAAGCCGCGCAACGTGGACGGCAGCTTCCCCTACACCAACGGGACCGGCTCCGAGCTCTGGGCCTTCATCCCTCCCGACCTCCTGCCGCGCCTCAAGAAGCTCATGGACGCGCACCAGTACCTCGTGGACGGGAACACCATGGTCCGCGACGTGTGGGTCGACCACAACGGCGACGGGACCAAGCAGGCGGACGAGTTCCACACCGTCGCCATCGTCTCGGAGCGCGGGGGCGGCACGCGCTTCACGGCGCTCGACGTGACGAACCCCACCTCGCCGGCGTTCCTGTGGAGCTTCCCGGAGGGCTGCAGCCCGGTGTCCCCCACCGCGGGCCAGTCCTGGGCCGACTTCCTGCCCCGGCCTCCCCCCATCGGCCCGGTGCGCCTCAAGGCCTCCGGCGCCGATCCCCTGGGACGCGGCTTCGAGGAGCGCTGGGTGGTCATGCTGAACGGCGGCTACGACCCGACCCTGGTGCGCGGCCGCTACGTCGCCATGCTGGACGTCTGGACCGGAAGGATGCTCTGGCAGTTCACCGACGCGGACTTCAAGGCCATGCGCGGCGACACCAAGGCCTCCATGATGCCGGTGGCGGCCACCGTGGCCATGCAGGACATCGGCGCGGCCGACAAGCCGGTGGGCACCTTCGACACCGACGGCTACTTCGACACGGCCACCTGGGGCGACACGGGAGGCAACCTCTTCGTCGCGCGCATGCTCGATCCCGGCGAGATCGACCCGTCCACGGGGCTCGTCAAGAACTGGTTCGCGGCGCGCACCTTCGAGATGAACCGCAAGGCGGACGACACCCAGGCCGCCCGCGGGAAGTCGCCCTTCTTCTTCATGACCGCGAACTACGTCGAGACGCCGAGCCGGATGTACACGCTCCTCGGGTCCGGCAACCGCGAGCGCCTGCTCCTGCAGTCCCCCACCTGCGGCCCCGACAACCTGCTGGGGTGCTGCCAGGCGCAGTGCTCGGTCGCGTCCGCGACGTTCGCCACGAGCTACGGCTCGGGGAGCTGCAGCACGGGCGGCACCTTCACCTGCAACGGCGGCGCCCTCGTCTACACGCCCGCGACCGCGAACAACTGCTCGACCCCGTTCGCCTGCGGCCCGGCCACGCAGACGGTCACGCTGTCCTTCGACTGCGGGAGCGCGGGCAGGACCGGGCCCATCACCACCCAGCTCAGCTGCGACTCCAGCGGGAGCTGCTCCGTCGACACGAGCTTCTCGAGGTCCGAGCTCGACGTCACCGCGCTCATGCCCGCCTGCGGCCCGGATGCGCCGCGGGACTGCTTCTTCGGGATCTGGTCCTACGGCGTGCAGAGCGAGAAGCTCTTCAAGACGCTCGCCGAGGCGAAGAGCTTCGAGGCGAACCGCTTCACCGACGTGCCCTCGTTCGCGGGCTGCGGCAGCATCGGCACCTGCTCGGTGGTGAGCGTCTCGCACGCGCTGGCGCAGGACGTCGGCCTCACCTGCCTCGACGGCGCCACGAAGTGCAAGGCGGACGTGGGCGACCCGGGCTGGAAGTACTGCTACGGCCTGCGCTGCCCGACGCAGGGGTGTACCGGCACGTGGTGCGACGAGCGGACCGGCTCGGGCCCGTTCGGGAGCCGCACCTGCATCGGCTGGTCGTCGTTCCGGCCGACGGGCTTCGTCGCCGGGAACGACCCGTGCACGACCCAGAGCGGCACCCCCACCTCCATCAACTACGTGGCGGACTTCCGCGCCGGCGTGGCCAGCGCCAACTGCAACGTGTACCTCGACGACTCGAGCGGCGTCCTCACCTACGGCCGAGCCGTGGCGAAGAGCGCCTTCGCCGCGCCGCAGAACGCCTCGAAGCGCATCGTGGTGAACGCGAGAGGCGAGGTGAACTACTCGGCGCTCAAGATCGAGGCCGGCACCGGCGCGGAGAAGATCAACATGGGCACGCGCTCCAACGTGGCCGAGCCGCTGTACCAGATCGAGATCCCGCGCGTGGTCCACGCCTGCCGCCACGTGGACGCCGGGAACTGCGAGTAGCGAGGCGGGAGGCGGCCCGCGGCCGGAGCGCGCCCGTCCGCGGCCGCGCCGGGGCCGCGGCGTTCACTCTCCGCGGATACCGTACTTGGCGAGGCGGTAGCGCAGCGAGCGGAAGGTGAGCGACAGGAGGTGGGCGGCCTCCGTCTTCACCCCGCCCGTCCGCGCCAGCGCCTGCTCGATGAGGGCGCGCTCCACGCCGTCGATGTGCGCCTGCAGGTCGATGCCGGCCTCGGGCAGCTTCACCGACGCCGCAGGCACGGCCGAGGCCTCCGGCCGTCCCCTCAGGTTGGGCGGCAGGGCGGGCACGTCCACCTCGTCTCCCTCGGAGAGGGCGATGGCGCGCTCCACCACGTTCGCGAGCTCGCGCACGTTCCCCGGCCAGTCGTGCGCCAGGAGGAGCCGCTCCGCGTCGGGGGTGAGCCGGGGGCGCTCCCGCCCGTACTCCGCCCCGAAGCGCAGGAGGAAGTGCTCGAGGAAGAGGGGCACGTCGTCGCGGCGCTCCCGCAGGGGCGGCAGGCGGATCTGGATGACGTTGAGGCGGTAGTAGAGGTCCTCGCGGAACCGGCCCTTCTCCACCTCGACCGCGAGGTCCTGGTTCGTGGCGGCGACGATGCGGGCCGCCACGGGGAGGTCGCGGTTCCCGCCCACGCGGCGCACGCGCCTCTCCTGAAGCGCGCGGAGGAGCCGCACCTGCACGGCCGGGGGGAGGTCGCCCACCTCGTCGAGGAAGAGCGTGCCGGACCCGGCCACCTCGAAGAGGCCCGGCTTCGAGTCCGTCGCCCCGGTGAACGAGCCCTTCTCGTGGCCGAACAGCTCGGACTCGATGAGCCCCTCGGGGATGGCGCCGCAGTTGATGGCCACGAAGGGCTGCGCCCGGCGGCCCCCGCGCACGTGGATGGCCCGGGCCGCCACCTCCTTGCCCGTCCCGCTCTCGCCGAGGAGGAGGATGGTGGTCCGCGCCGCGGCCACCTTGTCCACCATCTGTCGCACCTCCTCCATGGCGGAGGAGCGGCCGATGATCTCCTGCTCCTCGGGGAGGCCGACGCGGTGGCGCAGGGCCCGGTTCTCCGCGACGAGGGCGCGGTGCTCGAGCGCCTTCTCCACCACGAGCGAGATCTCGTCGACCTTGAAGGGCTTGAGGAGGTAGTCGTACGCGCCGAGCTTCATCGCCTGGATGGCGTTCTCCGTCGTGGCGAAGGCGGTCACCATCACCACCTCCGTCGCGGGGGACTGCTCCTTCACGGCGCGGAGGAGATCGAGCCCCGACTCCCGGCCCAGGCGCAGGTCGGTGATGACGACGTCCAGGTCGCCGGAGGCCGCGCGCGCGAGGGCCGAGCCGACGTCGGCGGCGATCGCGACCTCGTGACCCTGCTTGCGGAGCAGGATCTCGAGGAACTCACGCATCGAGCGCTCGTCGTCGACGACCAGGATGGAAGCCATGCGGGGATGTTCTCACTGCGGCCGCTGGAAGGCCACGTCCGGAGCCCGGGGGATGCGCACCACGAAGCGGGCGCCTCCGCCGGCGGCCGACTCGACGCCGATGGAGCCGCCATGCTGGTCCACGATGCGGTGGACCGTGGCGAGGCCGAGGCCGGTGCCGGCCCGCTTCGTCGTGAAGAAGGGCAGGAAGACGCGCGTCCGGTCCGAGGGCGGGATGCCGGGGCCGTCGTCCTCCACCACGAGCCAGGCGGCGGCCGCGTCCTCCCCGCACGCCGCCCGCACGCGCCCCGCCGCGCCGGACGAGCGATCGCCCGCCGCCTCGGCCGCGTTGCGGAGGAGGTTCCACACCACCTGCTTCATCTGGCCCGGGTCGCAGAAGGCCACGGCGGGCGAGAGGTCGCGCTCCGTCTCCACGCGGGCCGCGGGGTCGTGGGCGAAGACGTCGAGCGTCTCCGCGACGAGGGGGGCGAGATCGCAGGGCACGCGCCGCGGCGGGGCCGGCCGGGCGAAGTCGAGGAAGTGGGAGACGAGCTCGTCGAGGCGGCTCGCCTCGCGGAGCGCGATCTCCATGAGGCGCCGGTTCTCGGAGCCCATGGCCGGGTCCTGCTTGAGCAGGTCCACCGCGCCCATCAGGGAGGCGAGCGGGTTGCGGAGCTCGTGCGCCAGGCCGGAGGCCACGCCGCCGAGGTCGGCCAGCCGCTCGGTGCGCGCCACCCGCTCCTCCATGGCGCGCAGCTCCGTGAGGTCCTGGAAGATGACGGCCGCGCCGATGGCCCGCCCGTCGCGCCCCAGCAGATCGAAGCTCGAGTAGCCGAGGCGGAGCTTCGCGCCCGCCGCGCTCGTGAAGTCGGTCTCCCCGCGCGCCACCTCGGTCCGGAAGGCGGCGAACCAGCGCGAGGCGTCCTGCCCGCGCACGGCGGCGGCGGAGAGGCCCGTGAGCTGCTCCCCGGCGCGGTTCAGGAAGCTGACCTTGCCCTCGGCGTCGAGCGTGAGGAGCCCGCTCGACACCGACTGGACGATGGACTCGTGCAGCGCGGTGATGGCGGCGAGGTCGCTCTCGCGCGCCGCCAGGCGCTCGCCGGTCCGGCGGAGCTGCTCGGCGAGGTACGAGGAGAGCGCCGCGGTGAGCAGGAACGCCGCGCTCTGCAGCGCCAGGCTGGCCCAGGGGGGCGGGGGCGCGACGTCGACGGCGATCCCGACCGCCACGTGGACCCCCACGGCGAGCGCCGCCGCGGCGTACGCGCCGAGCCGGTAGAGCAGGATGGCGCCGTCGACGACGCCGAGGAGATACATGAAGACGAAGACGCTCTCGGCGCCGCCGGTGAGCGCGACCACCGCGCCCGCCACCCCCACGTCGAGCGCGAGCTGCGCGTAGGCGAGCGGCACGAGCGCCCGCCGCGCGCGCAGGAAGAGCGCGAACCCGATCGAGGCGAGGTAGGTGACGATGACGAGCGGGTAGAGCCGTGCCGTGCTCTCGAGACCCGCCGCCGAGCGCCACCCCACCGACGCCGCCCCGCCCAGGAGGACGGTGACGGAGACGACGCGGAAGAAGGTGAGCCAGACGAGCTTGCGATGCAGTCCGGCTCGAAGAGCCGCGTCCATTCGCTACTTCACCGCGCTCGCCATGGTGAAGATGGGCAGGTACATGGCGATCATGAAGAACCCGACCGTGCCGCCCAGGAACACCATCATGAGCGGCTCGATCATCGAGGTGAGCGCCGCCACCGCCACGTCGACCTCGTCGTCGTAGAAGTCGGCGATCTTGCTCAGCATGGTGTCCATGGCGCCCGTCGCCTCGCCCACGCCGATCATCTGCACGACCATGGGCGGGAACACCTTCGTGTCGGCGAGCGGGCCGGCGATGTTCTTGCCCTCGGAGATCTTGGCGCGGACGTAGAGGATGCCCCGCTCGATGGTGCGGTTCCCGGCCGAGCGCGCCACGATCTCGAGCGCGTCCAGGATGGGAACGCCGGAGGAGAGCATCGTGCCGAGCGTGCGCGTGAAGCGCGCCACCGCCACCTTCCGCACCAGCGTGCCGAAGAGCGGCATCTTGAGGATCGTGTCGTGCCAGATCTCCTGGCCGCGCCCCTTGCGCGTCCAGGCCGTGAAGCCGACGAAGATGGCGACGGGGATGCCCACGTAGAGGTACCAGCTCGCGCGGAAGCTCTTGGAGACGTCGATGAGGAGCTGGGTGGGCGCGGGGAGCGAGCCGCCCATGTCCTTGAACATCTTCTCGAACGTCGGCACGACGAAGGTGATGAGGACGCCCACCACGCCGACGGCGATGAGGAGCACGATGGCGGGGTACACCATGGCGCCCTTCACGCGGCGCTTCAGCTTCTCGTTCTTCTCGATGTAGGCGCCGAGGCGCTGCAGGATGGTGTCGAGGATGCCGCCGATCTCGCCGGCGCGGACGAGCTGCACGAAGAGCTCGTCGAACACCTTGGGGTGCTCGCCGAGGGCGTCGGCGAAGGTGGACCCCGCCTCCACGCGCGCCTTCACCGCGAGCAGCACCCTGCGGAAGGCCGGGTTGTCGGCCTGGGTGCCGATGATGTCGAGCGCCTGCACGAGCGGCAGGCCGGCGTCGATCATCACGGAGAACTGCCGGGTGAAGACGAGGATGTCCTTCGTCTTCACGCCGCCGATGCCGGGGATGGCGATGCGGAGCGCCTTCGGCTTCTTCTTGACCTTGGTGGGCTCGATGCCCATCTGCCGCAGGCGCGCCTCGACCGCGGACGCGTCCTGGGCCTCCATCTCGCCGGAGCGCACGTCGCCGGCCTTGGTCCTGCCGGACCAGCGGAACACCGGCGCCTGCCGGATCACCTGCGCCGGAGCCGGCTTCGTCTTCAGGGCTGCAGCCTGAGCCATGGTCTCTTCGCTCCGTTCCCGCCGCCGATCCTAGCCGAGGGAGCCCCCCCGGTCGAAATCGCCGCCGTCCTACCGGGGTCCCACGGCCGCGGGAGCCCTCGCTGCGCCGCCGCTGGCGAGGATGTTCTTCAGCTCCTCCGGATCGGACGAGCGAGCCATCGCCTCCTCGATGGTGATGAGCCGCTTCGAGAAGGCCATCGCCAGGCTCTGGTTGAAGGTCTGCATGCCGAACTTGGACTGGCCCACCTGCATCTGCGAGTAGATCTGGTGGATCTTGTCCTCGCGGATGAGGTTCCGGATGGCGGGGTTCGGGACCATCACCTCCACCACCAGCACGCGCCCCGGGCCGCCGGCCTTGGGCAGGAGGTTCTGAGTGAGCACGCCCTCGAGCACGAACGACAGCTGGGCGCGGACCTGCGGCTGCTGGTAGGGCGGGAAGACGTCGAGGATGCGGTTGATGGTCTGGACGGCCGAGTTCGTGTGCAGGGTGGCGAAGGCGAGGTGGCCCGTCTCGGAGATGACGAGGGCGGCCTCGACCGTCTCGAGGTCTCGCATCTCGCCGATGAGCACCACGTCCGGATCCTGCCGCAGGATGTACTTGAGCGCCTTCTTGAAGGACTGCGTGTCCGCGCCCACCTCCCGCTGGTTCACGAGGCAGTTCTTGTGCGGGTGGAGGTACTCGATGGGATCCTCGATGGTGATGATGTGCTCGTGACGGTCGGTGTTGACCTTGTCGATGATCGACGCGAGCGTCGTGGACTTCCCCGAGCCGGTCGGTCCCGTCACGAGCACGAGGCCGCGCGGCTTCTTCGCGAGCTCGGCGATGATGGGCGGGAGCCCAAGCTCCTGGAAGGTGAGGATCTTGAAGGGGATGGTGCGGAACGCCCCCGCCACCGCCCCGCGCTGCATGAAGATGTTGGCGCGGAAGCGCGAGAGCCCCTTCACGCCGAAGGAGAGGTCGAGCTCCGAGTCCTCCTCGAACTTGTGCTTCTGCGCGTCGGTGAGGATGGAGTAGCTGAGCTGCTTCGTGTCCACCGGCGAGAGCGGCGGCGTCTTGAGCGGGACGAGCTTGCCGTCGATGCGGAGCTGCGGGGGCGAGCCGGTCGTGACGTGGAGGTCGGAGGCGCCCTTCTCGACCATCGCCTTCAGCAACTGATGGAGATTGGCCACGTGTTCTCCTGCGCCGGCTCCCGACGCTTTCCGTTCAGAACTTGTCCGGCGCGGTGTTGCCGATCGCCTCGGCGAGGCTCGTCATGCCGACCTTCACCTTGTTCAGGGCGGCCATGCGCAGCGTGCGGAAGCCGAGCCGGATCGCCTCCTGCTTCAGCTCGGCGGTGGAGCAGCCCTGGATGACGAGCTCCTTCAGGCCGTCCCAGAGCGGCATGACCTCGTAGACCGCCACCCGGCCCTTGAAGCCGCGGTCGTTGCAGACCTTGCAGCCGGCCGGCTCGAAGGCCTGGAACGTGCCGATCTCCTCCGCCGGGAAGCCCGCGTCCACGAGGGCCTGGTCCTCGATGGTCGCCTCCTTCTTGCACTCCTGGCAGAGCTTGCGGCAGAGCCGCTGCGCCACGATGGCGTTGAGCGAGGCCGTCACGAGGAAGGGCTCGATGCCCATGTTGAGGAGGCGCGACACCGTGCCCGGCGCGTCGTTGGTGTGGAGGGTGGAGAGCACGAGGTGGCCGGTGAGCGCCGCCTTCACGCCGATCTCCGCCGTCTCGAAGTCGCGGATCTCGCCGACCATGATGATGTCGGGGTCCTGGCGCAGGAAGGAGCGCAGCGCCGCGGCGAAGTTGAGGCCGATGTCCTCGTGCATCTGCACCTGGTTGATGCCGAAGAAGTTGAACTCGACCGGGTCCTCGGCGGTGGAGATGTTCCAGGCCACCTCGTTCAGCTTGGAGAGGGCGGAGTAGAGCGTGGTGGTCTTGCCCGAGCCGGTGGGGCCGGTGACGAGGACCATGCCGTAGGGGCGGTCGATGGCCTCGAGGAAGTCCTTGAGCTGCGTCTCCTCGAACCCGAGCTTCGTCATGTCGAGCTGCAGGTTCGACTTGTCGAGGAGCCGCATCACGACCTTCTCCCCGAAGAGCGTGGGGCAGATCGAGACGCGGAAGTCCATCTCCTTGCCCTTGCCCAGCTTCAGCTTGATGCGGCCGTCCTGCGGGAGGCGCCGCTCGCTGATGTCGAGCTCGGACATGATCTTGAGGCGGGAGATGATGGCGTTGCGCAGCTTCATGGGCGGCTTCATCACCTCGTAGAGCACGCCGTCGATGCGGAAGCGGACGCGGAAGTCCTTCTCGTAGGGCTCGATGTGGATGTCGGAGGCGCCCTTCTTGATGGCGTCGAGAAGGACGAGGTTCACGAGCTTGACGACCGGCGCCTCCTCGGCGCTCTTCTCGAGGTCCAGGGTGTTGACGCTCTCGTCCTCCGCCTCGACGAGCGAGACCTCCGAGTCGTCGAACCCCTGCATCAGGTCCTCGTACGAGGGCCCCTTCTCCGCGTAGTAGCGGTCGATGGCCTCGCGGATCGCCTGCTCGGAGGCGACGACGACCTCGACGTTGTAGCCGGTGAGGAACTTGATGTCGTCGATCGCGAAGATGTTCGACGGGTCGCTCATCGCGACGATGAGCGAGGAGCCGGCGCGGTTCACCGGGACCACCTGGTGCTTCTCCGCCGTCGCCCGGGGGATGAGCTTCAGGACGTCCTCGTCCATGTCGAAGTCCTTCAGCGAGATCGCCGGGACGCCGTACTGCTTCGAGAGGAAGTTCGTGAGGTCGTGCTCCGCGATCGCGCCCTGCTTCACGAGGAGGGAGCCGATGCGGCCGCCGGTCTTCCGCTGCTCGTCCTGGGCCTTCTGAAG
>DATDDC010000680.1:0-11094 GCA_036523995.1 Anaeromyxobacter sp. | reverse complement strand
CGCGGGCCCGTACCCGCACGGCCGCCCCGCGTCCGCAGCCTTCGGCGCGCCCGCGAAGCGCCCCAGCGCCAGGGTCGCGCTGCCGGCGCCGCCGCAGCCTCCCGCATCCGAGGACGCGCCGGCCCAGCGGGACCCCGCCGCCGTGAACGGGACGAGCCGCGCGCACGGCAGCTCCGAGTTCAAGAGGTTCTGACCCCACCCCGATGTTCGCGAGGAGCACGTCATGAAGAAGATCGTCGCGCTGGCAGCCGCCGTCCTCGTCCTTCCCCTGATGGCCGGGGCGGACGAGTACGCCACCACGAAGGACGCGGAGCTGATGGTGCACAAGGCCGTCCAGTTCCTCCGGAAGGAAGGCCGCGAGAAGGCGCTCGAGGCCTTCAGCGATCCGAAGGGCCGCTTCGCCTACCGTGACCTCTACATCATGGTCTACGACGTCAACGGCAAGTGCGTGGCGCACGGCCAGAAGAAGGAGCGCATCGGCAAGAGCCTCATCGACGACCGGGACGCGGGCGGCAAGGCGTTCGTGCGGGAGCGCATCGAGATCGCGAAGCGGCACGGGAAGGGCTGGCAGGACTACCGGTTCCAGAACCCGGCCACGGGGAAGATCGAGCTGAAGACGTCGTACTTCGAGCGCGAGGGAGACCTCATCATCGGCTGCGGCGCCTACAAGAAGCAGGGGGGATGACCGCTCCGGCTCGACCGCGCCTCGGCCCCACCCGCCCGCGCGGCGCCGCCGGACGCTCCATCCGAGGAGAGCCATGAACGACCAGCCCGAATCGCTGAATGGATTCGCCGCGGGAGCGCCGGGCGGCTCGAAGCCGGGCGCGGCCGGAGCGCGGAGGAAGATCCTCATCGTGGACGATTCGGAGACCGTCCTGCTCGTGGAGCGGGCCTTCCTCTCCCGGAGCTACGACGTCGTCACCGCGCGAAACGGGCAGGAGGGCGTCGACAAGGCGGTCGCCGAGCGCCCCGACCTCATCCTCATGGACGTGGTGATGCCGCGGTTGAACGGGTTCGACGCGGTCTCGCGGCTGCGGTCGCACCCGGCCACGAAGCGCATCCCCGTCATCATGGTGACGACACGGGGCGAGCTGGACAACGTGGAGAGCGGCTACCGGAGCGGCTGCAACGACTACCTGACGAAGCCGTTCCATGGGCCGGAGCTTCTCGCCAAGGTGAAGGGCTGCCTCGGCGAATGAGGGACACGTGAGCGAGAACGGGCCGCTGGGAGCCGCCGAGAAGGTCCTCTCGTCCGCGCATCGGCACGGCCACGGCCTCCGGGAGGTCAACGAGAAGCTCGCCGACCTCGTCTCGTCCCTGCGCGACCAGAAGGAGCGGCTCGCCAGGTACTCCCCCGCGGGCGCGCCGCCCGCGTCCGGCGGCCCCGCAGAGGCGCCTCCGGGCACCGGCGCGCCGGCGAGGCCGCTCGGGGCGGAGCTGGCGCTGGCGCGCGAGGCCATGGAGCTCGCACGCCGCGAGCACGAGGAGATCCGGGAGCGCCTCGCCGAGATCCAGGAGGCCAACCGGCGCCTCTGCGAGGAGTACGCGGCCCTCCAGGACCAGAACTCGGACCTCGTGAACCTGTACGTGGCCGTGCAGCGCCTCTACGGCGCGGCCGACCGCGCCGACGTCCTCGCGGCCATCCAGGAGATCGTCGCGAACCTCGTGGGCTCGGAGGAGCTGGCGGTGTTCGAGCTCTCGGGCGACGGCAACCGGCTCGTTCCGGCCCACGCCTTCGGCGTCGAGCCGCCCGACCCGCGCGAGATCGCGGTGGGCTCCGGGACCGTGGGACGAGTGGCCGCCGAGGGCGTGGCGTTCGTCGCCGACGAGGCGGACGCCGCGGCGCGGCCGGACCCGCCCCACCTCACCGCCTGCATTCCCCTCGAGCTCGGCGGCCGGGTCCGAGGCGCGCTCGCCATCTACGGGCTCCTCGGCCACAAGAGCTCGCTCGGGAGCCTGGATCGGGAGCTGCTCGCCCTGCTGCAGAAGCACGCCGCCAGGGCGCTCCGCGCCTCCGCCCTCGGGGAGCGGACGGAGGCCGGTCTCGGCGAGGGCGCCTGGAGCGGGTGAGCGCGATGGAAGACGTCGAGATCGACCGGCAGGCGCTCGTCGAGACCTTCCTCGCGGAGGCGGCGGACCTCCTCGCCCAGCTCGAGCAGGGGATCGTCGCCCTCGAGGCGCGACCCGACGACCTGGAGCAGCTCCACGCGCTGTTCCGGGTCGCCCACACGCTCAAGGGGTCCGCCGGGCTGGCCGGCTTCGACGCGGTGGCCGACATCGCGCACGATCTGGAGGAGCTGCTGGACCGGCTGCGCGCCCGCACCCTCGGCGCCGACCGCGGCGTCGTCGACCTCCTGCTCCACGCCACGGACGCGCTGCGCGACGCCGTGGCCGCGGGCGGCGGCCCTTCGCGGCCCGGAGCGAGGGCGCCGGAAGAGCCGAACGCCGGGACGCCGCCTCGCACGGCCGAGGCCGCCGTCCCGTCCGCCGCCCCGCGGCGGGCCGCGCCCAGCGCCGCCGGGCGCACGCTCCGGGTCGCCGTCCGCAAGCTCGACCACATGCTCGATCTCTCGGGCGAGATCGGCATCGCCCGCGGCCGCCTCACCGCCATGCTCGAGAAGGGCGGGCCCCTCGCTGCGGAGGAGATCCTGGCCGCCCACCGCGACGCCGACCGGCTCTACCTGGAATTGCAGGAGCTCATCATGAAGGCGCGGATGGTGCCGGTGGGTCCGGTCTTCCACCAGCACGTCCGGCTGGTGCGAGACCTGGCGTCGGCGCAGGGCAAGCAGGCCTGCCTCGCCGTGGAGGGCGGGGAGGCCGAGGTCGACACCGCCGTCGTGGAGGCCATCCGCGACCCGCTCATGCACATGGTCCGCAACGCGGTCGACCACGGCATCGAGCCGCCCGAGGTCCGCCGCGGGCGCGGCAAGGACCCCTGCGGCCGCATCGTGCTGCGGGCCTTCCACGAGGCCGGCAACATCGTCATCCAGGTGGTGGACGACGGCGCGGGCCTGCCTCGCGACCTCATCGCGCGCCGGGCCCAGGCGCTCGGCCTCCTCCCCGACGCCTCGAGGGCGACCGAGGAGGAGATCGGGCGGCTCATCTTCGAGCCCGGGCTCAGCACCAGCGAGGCCGTCACGGACGTCTCGGGGCGCGGCGTCGGCATGGACGTCGTGCGCCGCAACGTCGAGGCCCTGCGCGGCTCGGTGTCCGTCGAGAGCCGCGAGGGCGAGGGAACCTGCTTCACCATCCGGCTGCCGCTCACCCTCGCCATCATCCAGGGCCTCCTGGTCGGCGTGGCCGGCGCCACCTACATCCTCCCGCTGGAGGCGGTGGTGGAGTGCGCGGAGCTCGCCGCGGAGGAGGGCGGCGGCGCCGGCGCCACCGGCGTCCTCGATCTGCGCGGCAAGCCGCTCCCCTATCTCCGCCTGCGGGAGATGTTCGGCGTCCCGGGGCCGCCCCCCGCCCGCCAGAACGTGGTGGTCGTGCAGCACGGCCCGTCCACCGCGGGCGTCGCCGTGGACGTGCTGCACGGCGAGAGCCAGACGGTGATCAAGCCCCTCTGGCGCATGCTGCAGGGGATCTCGGGCTTCTCCGGCTCCTCGATCCTGGGGGACGGGAGGGTGGCCCTCATCCTCGACGTGCCGGGGCTCATGCGGGAGACCCTGCGCCGGTCGGCCCGCGGCGCCGCCTGAGCCCGCACCCGGAGACGAGCTGCCTCGAGCGCTACCACGGAGGACGAGATGAGCTCCCCCACCGACGTCATCGAGCGCCAGCAGTACCTGGCCTTCGCCCTCGCCGGCGGCGAATACGCCGTCGGCATCCTGAAGGTGAAGGAGATCCTCCAGTACGAGGAGCTCACCAGGGTCCCCTCCACGCCGCGCTCCATCCGCGGGATCCTGAACCTCCGCGGGAGCGTCATCCCGGTGGTCGACCTGGCGGTGAAGTTCGGCCTGCCGGAGACCGCCGTCACCAAGCGCACCTGCGTGCTGGTGGTCGAGACGGCCTTCGGCGGCGTTCCCACCGTGATGGGCCTCGTGGCGGAGGCGGTGAGCGAGGTCATCGAGCTCGGCCCGGACGAGATCGAGGAGCCGCCCGCCTTCGGGACGCGCGTCAAGGTGGACCACCTCGTGGGCATGGGCAAGGTCGGCCGGAGGTTCGTCCTCCTCCTCGACATCGACAAGGTCCTCTCCGCCGAGGAGCAGGAGCTCGCCGGTGCCGCGGCGCTCGCGCCGCCGCCCATCGAGGCGCCTCCCGGCGAGGCGCACGCGCCGTGAGCGCCTGCGGCAGGCCGCCGGATGCAGCGACGGCCTCCGCCGCGGGCGTGAGCGACGCCGTGTTCCTGCGCTTCCAGGCGCTCGTTCGCCGCGAGGCCGGTATCTGGCTCTCTCCGGCGAAGAAGGCCTTGCTGGTGGGACGCCTGGCGAAGCGCCTGCGCGCCCTCGGGCTCGCCTCCCTCCGCGACTACTACGAGATCGTGCAGGCCGACGAGGTCGAGCGCACGCACATGCTCGACTGCATCAGCACGAACGAGACCCACTTCTTCCGCGAGCCTCGCCACTTCGAGCTCCTCGCCGGGCGCGTCTACCCGGCCTGGCAGGCGGAGGCCGAGGCGGGCCGCAGGCCCCGGCGCATCCGGGCGTGGAGCGCGGCCTGCTCGACGGGCGAGGAGCCCTACTCGCTCGCCATGTCGCTCCTCGACGCCTTCCCTCCCGGGCGGGGGTGGGCCATCGACATCCTCGCCACCGATCTCTCCACGCGCGCGCTCGAGCAGGCGAGGCGAGCCACCTGGCCCATCGCCAAGGCGGGCGAGATCCCGCTCGCCCTCCTCAAGCGCTTCATGCTCCGCGGGATCGGCGGCGAGGAGGGGCGCATGAAGGCGGGCCCCGAGATCGAGTGCCTCGTCCGCTTCGCGCGCCTGAACCTGAACGACGAGACCTACCCCGGGCTGGGGCAGTTCGATCTCGTCTTCTGCCGGAACGTCCTCATCTACTTCGACGCGGCCACGAAGGCCCGGGTGCTCGAGCGGCTCACCGGCCACCTCGCGCCGGCGGGGCTGCTCTTCCTCGGCCAGGCGGAGAGCATGGGAGGCGCCTCGCAGCTCCTGCGCAACGTCATCCCCAGCGTCTACGCGCTCGCGAGCCCGAGCGCCCCGAGCCCGCGCGCCTCGTGAAGGGCGCGAGAGGCGGCGCGACCGTCGCGGAGGGGACCTCGTCCTCGGCCTAGGACCGCGGCGGATTGCGCCGGATCCAGTCTCCGAGCAGGCGGTCCGTCCGGTAGATGTGCTCGCGGAGCCACTCCGTCGTGCGGCTGGTCACGTGGATGACGAGCAGCGGCGTCGGCCCCTGTCGCAGCGCCTCCTTCCGGAGGGTCTCGAGCTCGCGCAGGAACTGGCGGTGCTCCCCCACGTGCCCTTCGATGCGGGGATAGGCGCACTCGGCCATCGTGCGCTCCTCGCTCGCGAAGTGCTCGACGACGTAGCTCCCCAGGAACTCGAGGAGGTGGTGCACCTCCTCCTTGCTCCGGCGGGCGCGGGAGGCCTCGATGAGCCGATTCACGCGCAGGAAAAGCTCGCGATGCTGTCCGTCGATGGTCTCGACTCCCGTGAGCAGGACCGGATCGAACTCGATCATGCCTGCTCGGGCTCCATGGAGGCGGCGTCGCCGAGGGCGGCCCGCACCGCCGGGCTCCCACAGAGGAGGCGGAACTCCGCGCGCGTGAGCCAGGCGATCCTGGAGCCGCGCTTGCCGCGCAGCTCGAGGCGCACGCGCTCCTCCTCGCGGGCCACGGTGGCCTGCGAGCCGGCCGCGAGGTCGCGCTCGAGCGAGCGGAGGTGCCGGTGGATGCGGAGCGCGCGGCGCCCCTCCGCCGAGGAGAGGGCGAGGAAGTAGCGGTTCCGGCTGAACCCCGGATCCTCGCGCAGGCGCTGCACGGCTCGGGCGACGAAGGAGCGCATCCCTCCACGAGGCTAGCATCGCCGGCGCGGGACGGTCAGCGCCCGGCCGTGAAAAAAGCGTTCGCGCCTCCTCGGGCGCGCAGGCGGCCGGGCGGATGTGGGGAGAGGTGGAACCGGTGGACTCCGCGCGGCGCGGTAGCCCCCGGGTTCCGACGTCTCGCAGCGGCACCCGGTTCCCGTGATGCCCAACGTCCCCGCCGCCGCTGTGAGCGTGATGTCCGGCGCCTTGCGGCTCCTCTAGTGGGGGGAGAACTCTCCCCCCACACCCCCCATCTCGAGCGTCACCTCAAGTGGGAAGCGGAAATCAGACCGCGGCGGCCTCCGCCACGCTCGTCGCGTGGGCGGGCAGCCGCGTGCGCAGGTACTCCCGGACCTGCCGCCGGTCGGCGAAGCGAGAGCCGCAGGCGAGGCAGAGCCGGAGGGTGAGGTGGTACGGCACGCCGCTCGGAGCCCTCACCGGAAAGGTCTCCGTGTAGCAGGACAGGACCTCGTGCAGCCGGGGACCTGAGTTGCAGTCCACGCAGCGTTCGGGCAACGCGCACCTCCTGGTCGGGAAAGCGACAGCGGCCGACAGGATACCGATCCGATCCGGGAGTGGAAGCGGGAAAGCCGTGCGACGCCTCGCCTCCCCCGCCCGCGCCTGATCGCGATCAGGGGCTGCCCCCGACGCACTACCGCGACGCGAGCCGACGCGCTTTCAGGCGGGGACGGCCGTCGTGCGCGCCAGGAGCTTCTCGACGAGGCTGCGCTCGCGCCGGCGCCCGGGCCCCACGACCACGGCGATGGCGTTGCGCCGGCGGAAGGTCTCGCGCGCCACCCTCGCCACGTCGGCCGGGGTGACGCGCTCCACGCGGCGGCAGCGTTCCTCGAATCCCTCCGGCGCCGAGAGCACCTCTCCCGAGCCGTACCAGCCCGCCAGCTCGGCCGCGCTGTCGAGCGAGAAGGCGAGCGTCATGCGGTGGCGGCGCTGGACCCGGGCGAGCTCCTCGTCGGGCACGGCCCGCCCGGCCAGGCCGCCCAGGACGCGCAGCACCTCCTCGAGGACGCGCGGCAGCTTCGCCGGAGCGCACGCTCCGTCGATGACGGTCATCCCCGCGTCGGCGAAGGCGTCGATGCCGGCGTGCAGCGAGTAGGCGAGCCCGCGGCGCTCCACGATCTCGAAGGGGAGTCGCGAGGAGAGGCCGTCGTCGAGGATGCGCCGGATGCACAGGTGGACGGGGTAGTCGGCGTGGTGCTCCGGAGGGCAGGGGAAGGAGAGCGAGAACTCGGACTGCGCGTCGTCGTGCGCCACGACCTCGAGGCGCGGCCCCGCCGGCCAGGCGGGCGGCGGGAGGACGACGCTCCTGCGGCCGCGCGCGAGCGGGCCGAGGTGCTCCTCGGCGAGGGCGCGCACCTCGTGGGCGCGCACCGGCCCAGCCACGGCCAGGACGAGGTTCGACCCCACGTAGTGCCGGGCGTGATGGGCGCGGATCTCGCGGGTGGTGATGCGGCGGACGGTCTCCGGCGTCCCCGCGATCTTGAAGCCGAGCGGGTGCGCGCCGAAGGCGATGCGCTTCGAGAGGTTGTCCGGATCGATGTCGCGGCCGTCCGCGTCGACCTCGTCGAGGATCTCCTCCAGGATGACCTCGCGCTCCACGTTCATCTCGCGCAGGAGCGGCCGCCGCACCAGGTCGCCGAGGATGGCGAGCCCGGTGCCGACCTCGCCCGGGTGGATGGGCGTGAAGTAGCAGCCGTGGTCGCGCGCGGTGATGCCGTTCAGGCTTCCGCCCGCGCTCTCGACGGCCGCGTTCATGGCGATGGTGTCTGGCCAGCCCTCGGAGCCGCGGAAGAAGAGGTGCTCGAGGAAGTGCGAGACCCCGTTCACCTCCGGCGTCTCGTGGCGCGAGCCCACCCCTACGTAGAGCGCGAGCATGGCGGAGTGCAGGCCGGGCGCGGGGGCGGTGAGGACGCGCAGGCCGTTCGGGAGGACGTCGCGGGTCACCTCCCCCCACCGCGCACGGGGGACGGCCGCGACGCCGGGCACCGCCTTGAGCCGCTTCCGTCTCGATTCCCTCACGCCACCCCTCCGCTCGATACCTCGCTCGCCTCGCTCTCGGCGGGCAGGCGGATGGTGAACGCCGTCCCCCGGCCCAGCTCGCTCTCGCAGCGGATCGTCCCGCCGTGCTCCCTCACCACCTGCTGCGCGAAGGCCAGGCCGAGGCCGGTGCCGCGCTCCTTCGTGGAGTAGAACGTGTCGAAGATGCGGGGCAGGTCACCTGGGGGGATACCCCCGCCGGTGTCCCGCACCGCCACCTCCACCACCCCGTCCGCCCGGCCCGTGCGCACCGTCACGATCCCGCCGCCGGGCATGGCCTCGCGGCTGTTCCGCAGGAGGTTCAGGAACACGGCGCGGAGCTGGGCCTCGTCCCCTCGCACGGAGGGGAGGGCCGGCGCCAGCTCGCGGCGGACCTGGATCCCCGCGGCGGCCAGCTCCGGGGCGAGGAAGTCGAGGAGGCTGCCCAGGATGTCGCTCACGTCCTGGCGCCCCAGCTCCTGGCGCGGCGGCTTCGCGAAGCGCAGGTAGTCCTCGGCGACGTCGTTCAGCCGGTCCACCTCGCGCGAGATCGCCTGGAGGAGCTGCACGGCCTCCCGGGGCGCCTTCCCGGCCACGAGCTCCTCCTCGAGCAGCTCGGCGTTGAGGCCGATGGCGTTCAGCGGGTTGCGGATCTCGTGGGTGATCTGGGCGGAGATGCGGCCGATGGTGGCGAGGCGCTCGGCCCGGCGCAGCTCGTCGCGCTGGCGATCGAGCGAGGCGGCCATGGCGTTGAACTCCCGGGCGAGGAGGCCGATCTCGTCCTCGCTCCGCACCTCCACCTTGCGCGTGAGGTCGCCGGCCGCGACCGCCTTCACGCCCTCGGTGAGCGTCTGGATGGGCGCGAGCAGGCGCTGCGAGAGGAGCGCCGCGGCCACGCCCACGGCCAGGGCGATGAGCGAGTAGATGACGATGAGGAGGACGGTCTGGCTCTCGGTCCGCTCCGCGGCGCGGACGCGGTCGGCGATCTGCGTCTCGAGCGAGACCTGGAGGAGCTTCACGTCGAGGGAGAGCCCCTTCTCCAGCTTCTGGAGGTCCTGGGCGCGGGCGTCGAAGGCGGCCCGGGTGCGCGGGTCCTGGCCCTCTCCGGCCTCGAGCGCGTCGAAGAGGGCGCGGGCCTCGGCGTCGTACTGCGACCAGCGCCCGCCGAGCGCGTCGAGGCGGGCCGAGACCTCGGCGAGGAAGCGCGCGTCGTCGTCCCGCGCCAGCGCCCGCGCCTCCGACGCCACGCGGCGGCCCTCCTCGATCTTCTCCCGCACCAGGGCGGGGAAGTGGGCCCTCGCCACCGGCAGGTACGCCTGGCGCGCGGCGCGGTCGAGGGCGCGCGCCTCGAGCGCCCGCGAGGCCATCCAGTCCTTCACGTCGAGCTGGGCGGCGATGCGGGTGAGCGCGAGGTATCCCCCGGAGAGGAGGCGGAGATCCTTCCGGAGCTCGTCCAGGCGGAGGATCCCGAACACGGCCACGAGGCCGAACGCGGCGAGGGCAACCGCAAAGGTGAGGAAGATCCTGGTCGCGACCCGGCGCATGTGCGGGAAGACGATCCTAGCGCGCCAGGCCTCCGTGCGCTCTGCCGGGCGGGCGAGCGAAGGGCAGCCGGATGAGGCTGCCCCGGCCCTCCAGAGGGCCCCCGACGACGAGCGCGGCTTCGCCGCGGATACTTGATCTCGAGCGAGCGGGGGCCCAGGGCGCCTGGCGCCCGGTCGACGAATGGCGGGGCGCGAGCCCGGGGCGAGTGTTCCCCCGCCAAGATGCCTAGCCGCTTCTCCTTCCCAACCCCCCGGGAGGTGGCATACTCAAAGACCTTCACCGGAGCGACCCACCCATGACCGGCCTCGCCTTCTTCGCCGCCCTCGTCGGCGTCCTCGTAGCCATCGGCTTCTTCCTCTCGGCGCGGACCGCGAGGGCCGCGCGCGCCGCGCTCGCCCAGGAGGTGGAGAAGCTCCGCGCCGAGCAGGAGGCGGCGAAGAAGAGCCTGGCGGAGTCCCGGGCCGAGGGGAAGGAGCGCCGCGAGGAGGCGAGCCAGCTCCGCGCCGACCTCGAGAAGGCGAAGAGGAAGGCGTTCGAGCAGCAGGAGGCGGCGAAGCGCCTCGGGGGGGCCCAGGCCCTGCGCGAGGAGATCGACAAGCTCGGCTCGCGGCTCGCCGAGGCCCGCGCCGAGGCGGGGCACCAGGCCGGCCGCGCCAAGGCGCTCGAGAAGGACCTCGAGAGCGCGAAGGCGGCGCTGGAGCGCGCCCGGGCGCGTCCGGTCGAGCCGCCCCCGGCGCCCGCCGCCGCTCCCCCCGCGCCGGCCGCCCCCGCCCTTGCCGCAGATGACGGGAAGCTCGCGAGCGAGAAAGAGCGCGCCGACAAGGCGGAGGCGAAGCTCGCCGAGGCGAGGCGGCGCGTCCAGGAGATCGAGAAGGACCTCAAGACCGCGCGCGGCAGGCTCGAGACGGAGAAGCGCGTCTACATGGTCCAGAAGGGCGAGCTCGAGCTCGCCGCGGATCGCTACGCGGAGCTGAGGCGGAGGCACGAGGCGCTCCGCCGCGATCACGACGAGCTCGTCCAGGCCGTGCGCGACGCCGCGCGCGAGGAGCGCAGGCTCACCGACGCGGAGGCGGCGCGGGCGAAGCGGCAGGAGGCGGCGGGTCAGCCGGAGGTGGCGGGCGCGCCGGGGGCTCCCGAGACGCGCTAATCCGCGTCTGCCGCGTTCGCGAGCACCTTGTAGAGCGGCGACAGATCGCGGAACACGCCGAGCAGATCGCCGAGGGCGAGGCTGCGGGCCTCCTCGCTCGACCAGGCGATGCCGACGTCGAGGCCCTCGCGCCCGGGCGCGAGCTCCTCGCCGAGCTCGTGCCAGAACGCCGCCGAGTGCGCCGGCGCCAGCTCCGGGAGCTCCTCGAAGTTCCAGCCGGTGAACTGGCGCAGCTTGCGGAAGGGCTTCCCCTTCTTGGCGAGGTTCGCCGCGTTCGCGCTCAAGGAAGACGGATTTGAAACCATCATGGTCAATTCAAATCCCGAAACTGTTTCCACCGACTACGACACAAGCGACAAACTCTTCTTCGAGCCGCTCACGCTGGAAGACGTG
>DATDDC010000679.1:0-1616 GCA_036523995.1 Anaeromyxobacter sp. | reverse complement strand
GGACGGGGGTGGGCGCGGGCGCCGGAGCGGGCGCCGGCTCGACGTGCGCCCGCTTGCGCACCACGAACCCGGGCCCGGGGGCGCGCGCCGCCGCCGGCTTGGGCTTCTTCTCGGAGAGGATCCTCTCGAGCGCGGCCTGGGCCTGATCGTCCTCCAGGGAGGACGAATGGCTCTTCACGTCGTAGCCGAGCGCATGGAGCTTCTCGACGAGCTCCTGGTTGGAGAGCTCGATGCCGTGCTCCTTCAGCGCCTTGCCGAGCTCGTGGACCCGCTTCTTGGACATTGCGCTGTCTCCTAATCCTTACGGCCATTTCCCGTCAACTCGACGCGGAGTGCGGGGGCGTCGATGGAGGCCTTTCGGCCGCGGAAGGCACGCGAGAGGGCACGGCGCCTCACCGCCCGGTCGAGGCACGCGCCGGACGGGTGGAGCCACGCCCCTCTGCCGCCCCTTCTCTCTCGATCGATCACCACGCGCTCTCCTTCGATCCTGAGCCTCACGAGCTCGTCCTGGCCCGCCTTCGCGCCGCACCCCACGCAAGTGCGGATGGGGCCGCCGGGCGGGCTCGCCGCTCGCTCCATCCGCCTACGCGCCCGCGCTCCCGCCCTGGGTCGCCTTGGCCTTCTCCGCGTCGAGCTCCGCCCTGAGCTTCGCCTCCTCCTCGAGGTAGACGCCCACGGCGTGCTTGATCTGGCGGGCCTTCTTGATGCCGAGCCCGGTGGACTCGGCGAGCCTCATCATGTCCGACTCGCCGTGGATGGCCTCCACGGTCGGGTACCCGGCGCCCTTCAAGGACTCGATGGTCTTCTCCCCCACCCCGCGCACCCGGGCGAGGCGCTCCTCCTGCGTGAGCGACTCCGGGTGGCGGCGGGCCTCGGCGATGCGCGCGGCCTCGCGCTCCTGCTCGAGCCGCATCTCCTTCTCGGCGTCCGTGATGGACTGCTCCCGGGCCTGCTTCTGGAGGTCCGGGATCATGTCCACGGTGAAGCCGGGGAACTGCGTGAGCATCTCGGGCGCGGCGTTGGCGACGTCCTGCGCCTTGCGGAAGCCGTGGGCGTAGAGCATCTCCTGCGTCTGCTCGGGGATGCCGATGGCGGTGAAGCTCTCCGTGGCGAACTCGCGCATCTCCTTCACGCGCGACTCGGAGTTGATGTCGAGCTTCCAGCCGGTGAGCTGGGAGGCGAGGCGCACGTTCTGCCCGCGGCGCCCGATGGCGAGCGAGAGCTGGTCGTCCGGGACGATGATCTCCATGGCGCGGTTCTGCTCGTCGAGGAGCACGCGCGAGACCTCGGCGGGCGCGAGCGCGTTGCACACGAAGCGGGCCGGATCCTCGTCCCAGGGGACGATGTCGATCTTCTCCCCGCGGAGCTCCTGTACCACCGCCTGGACGCGGCTCCCCTTCATGCCCACGCAGGCGCCCACCGGATCCACGTCGGAGTCGCGGGAGCTCACGGCGATCTTGGCGCGGCCGCCCGGCTCGCGGGCCGCCGCCTCGATGACGACGACGCCCTCGGCGATCTCGGGGACCTCCATCTCGAAGAGCTTCTTGAGGAGGTCGACCGAGGCGCGGGAGAGGATGATCTGCGGGCCCTTCGACTCGCGCAGCACGTCCATCACG
>DATDDC010000678.1:0-7243 GCA_036523995.1 Anaeromyxobacter sp. | reverse complement strand
CTGGTAGACCGTCGCGGCGGCGCCCGCTCCCGGCGGGCCCAGCCGGGCCACGCCCGCGGGGAAGGCGAGGAGCGCGCAGCCGAGCACGACGAGGGCGAACCCGGCCAGCACGCCCGCCATGCCCGGGCTGCGCGACCACGTGAAGCGTCCCCAGCGGCCCACCGAGACGAGCCGCGCCTCGCGCCCCCCGAACGAGAACGGGACGCCCGGCTCGACGTCGAGGCGCCCGCCCTCGCTCTCGAGCTCCACCCGCAGCCGTCCGGTCCCGAGCCGGTCGTCGAGGCGCCGCTCCGCGGTCAGGACGAAGCGGGCGGCGCGGCCGGCGGGATCCGCGAGGCGCGCGGCCGCGACGCGCTCCGACTCGGCGGCGAGGTGGATGCTCCGCCTTCCCATCCCGTCGATGTCCACGTGGAGCGAGAGGCCCGCGGGGATGGCCTGGAAGATCTCCACCGCCCCGAGCCGGGCCCCCTCGGCGCGATCGAGCGTCACCGATCGTGGAGGCGCTCCCGGCAGCGCCACGACGAGCCGGCTCGCGCGATCGGGAGCGTAGCCCTCCTGGTGGAGGTACGGATCGAAGCGCTCGAGCCCGACCTCGAGGTCGGGCGGGCTCGCGGGCGCGAGCGGCCCGCGCTCCCGCGCGAAGGCGACTCCCGGCTGCGAGAGCCGCGCCGTCTCGCCCTCGGAGAGGTCGAAGGCCCCGCCGTCCTGGAAGGCCTGCTGCACCACCACGGCGGCGATGAGCACGAGCAGGCCCACGTGCAGCACCCAGCCTCCCCAGAGCGCCCAGCCGTGGCGCCGGAGCACGTCGCCCCGGCCGCGGAACCCCCGCGCCTCGAGGAAGGCGCGAGCGTCCGCGGCGGACGGCGCGAGCGCCACCGCGGAGGGAGGCAGCTCGCCCGCCAGGATGGCGCGGATGCGCTCCCTGCGGCCCCAGGTGCAGGCGAGCGTGCTCGCGAAGATGAGCGACACGCAGGCGAGGAAGGGCGCCGCCGTGAACGGATGGTCGAGCCCGATCGCCGCCGCCCAGGCGGGCGGAGGCGCGCCGCCCGGAAGCGACCAAGGCGCCCAGGCCGCGGCCCCGCAGTAGATCGCGGCGAAGGCCAGGACGGCGAAGACGAGCTTCGGCGATCGAAGGAAGCGGACGAGCGCGCCGGGGGTCACGTGCAGCCGCTGGATATGCCTCGCCGCGGCCTCGCTGTCCACCCGGGGCGGGCGCCGTGGCGCCCACACGATGGGTGAGCCCGGGCGAGCCGGCCCCCGGGAGCGGCCCGTGCGTCGCGTCGCAGGGCCGGCACCCCTCGTCTCTGGCCGCGTCAGTGACCGTTCGACACCGAGCCGCAGCCGCAGTTCGAGTTGGCCCAGTTCGCGGTCGCGGCAGGGTAGCTGCCGATGCCGAGCCGGACGGTGGCTCCGGTGTAGGGAGCCGAGTCGGTGACGGCGTTTCCACCCGCGCCGCCGGGCAGCGACACCAGCATGCCGATGTGGCCCGAGCCGTGCGGGATGGCGACGTGGCAGCCCATGCAGGCGATGTTGTGGTTTCCGTTTGTGTGGCCCGGGAAGCGGCTGTTCGCGAAGTTCGCGTTGTGGCAGTTCGCGCAGAAGGTCCCCGCCGGCATGCCTCCGCTCGTGTTCGTGACCGTGCTGCTCCAGCTGGTGTTCGGCCCCTTGAGGATGAACCGAGCGGCCGAACCGTGCGGACCATTGGGATCCGTGGTGGCGCTCGACTCGTGGCAATCCGTGCAGGTCATGAGGCTCGTCCGCGTCCACGGGGCGATGATGTTGCTCGTCGCGCCCTGGTTTCCGCTCGCGGAGGCGAGCACGGGGTGGAAGCTCGGGTTGGCCGGGTTGAACTCCCGCGCCTGGTCGGTCTCGGTGAACGCGCCGGAGGGCGAGGTCGGCAGGGTGCCGTAGTACGCGGAGTGACACTTGAAGCAGAGCGTCGCCTCGAGGTCCGTGCCCGCGACGATGGCCGTCTTGACGAGGTTCGCGCTCGTGGGCGTGCCCCAGGCGGCGAGGGTGCCGGTCCACTTCGCGCCCCAGGCGCCCTGGAGCGGCGGCCCGGCCACGTTCGTGCCCTGCGCGTGCGTGCCGGCCTTCGCCTTGTGCGGGTCGTGGCAGTCGAGGCAGCTCGCGTGGCGCTGCCCGGCGCCTGCGGCGACGCCGAGCGCGTTTCCGAAGGCCGCGTTCGCGAATTCCGCGACGGTGTCGTGCACCGAGTCCGCGTTGGCCGGGTGTCCGGACTGCCCCGCGGTCGTGGCGTGGGCGATGCCGGACTGGATGTCCTTCCCGGAGCGGTTGCCCTGCGCGCCGGCGGCCGGCGACGCCGCCGAGCCGTGGCAGTTGTAGCAGACGAAGCCCGCGGCCGTTCCGGCGGGGTTCTTCGCGCCGGCGAGGAGCGATTCGTCGTCGCCGAAGTGGACGGCGACCGTGGCGGAGCCGGCGGCGGTGACCTGCGGCGTCGTGCCCTCGACGCGGGAGGCGTGGCACTTCGTGCAGTCGCGTGCGAAGAGGCCGCCGTCGTGGAGCGCGTAGCTCCAGGAGTACGTCGTCGCGCCCACCGTGTTCGAGGCGTAGTCGTGCGCCGAGGCGTCGAACGCGGCCCTGTCCACGGCGGGCCGCGCGGCGTCGACCGCGCTCTGGTGGCAGGAGGCGCACAGGCCGCCGTTCGCCTGCGCGGCGTCGAAGTCGGTCTTCATCCGGTTCACCGACCCGCCCGTGCCGCCCACGCCGATGCGGTTCGCGGTTCCGTCGGCGCGCGTCGCGGCCGAGGTCGCGTCGGCATAGGCGTTGTTCTCGTGCGTGGCGGTGGCCGGGCTCGTGAGGTCGTGCGGGTGGTCGCCGTGGCACATGTTCACGCAGGAGCGCGCCGCCGGGGCGTTCGAGGAGAGCGGGTTCGCCCAGGAGATGCCCGAGTCCGTGGGGGCGTCGTTCGTCCCCGCCACGTTGCCGAGGGCGTGCCTCGACGTGTGGGAGACGCCGCCGTTCATGGCGGCGAAGATCGTGCCGTGGCACCCGCTGCAGCTCGCGCCACCCGTCGACTCGCCTCCGCCGTCGAGGACGCCGTTCATGTGCAGCGCCGGGTCCACGCTGGTGTTCGTGTACGAGCCGCCGTGGCAGGTCCCGCAGTTCTGGCCGCCGCCGAGCGTGGGGTGCGTGCCGCCGGGGCCATTCGTCGCGCTCACGCCGTGGCAGGAGCCGCAGACCACGGAGCCGGGTGCGGTCCAGGTCGGCGCCGGGTTCGTCGCGCTGGCCGCGGCGTTCTTGAAGGCGCCGTGGCAGTAGGTGCTGGAGCACGTGAGGGTCGCCCCGCCGCCGGCGCCGTTCCAGACGGGCGTGATGGGGGGCTGTCCGGCCCAGGCGGTGCTGGCGAGGGAGCCGAAGGTGATGAGCGGGTTCCCGTTGGCGTGCGCCGCGTCTCCGTTCGCCGGAACGGCGTGGCACTCCGAGCAGGCGATCGGGCTCGCGCGCCAGGCGGTGCCGGTGAGGTGCTTCCCGTGCGCGCCGACGCCGCGCACCGTCGTGGCCGT
This sequence comes from Anaeromyxobacter sp., assembly GCA_036523995.1. Lineage (GTDB taxonomy): Bacteria > Myxococcota > Myxococcia > Myxococcales > Anaeromyxobacteraceae > Anaeromyxobacter. Next base: position 3,716 of record DATDDC010000678.1, on the reverse strand, counting down.
GGCGGGGTTGCCGTGGGCATCGACGGCGTTCGCGTCCGACGCCGGCGCCGCCCGGACGTCCGTGTTGGCCACGGCGGAGAGCGTGGTGTCGCCGTGGCACTGCGTGCAGCCCGTGGCGGGCGTGTGCTCGATGGTCCCGTTCACGTGGGTGGCGGCGGCCACGGTCGTGGACGTGTAGCCGGTGTGGCAGGAGCTGCAGCTCGGGTTCGGCGGGTGGTGGACGGTGGCGCTCGTCGGTCCCGGGGGCGCGCCGTGGCAGCTCGCGCAGCCCAGCTTCGACGTCCCCGTCCAGGCGATGGCGTTCGCGCCGGCGCCGCCCGCGAAGCTGCCGTGGCAGTACGTCGAGGCGCAGGTGTGCGTCGCGAAGGCATAGGGCGCGGGCGTGGCGCCGCCCGTCGTGGCGAGGCCGCCGAACGCCACGCTCACCGTGCCGTTCGAGTGCCCGGGCGAGGTGGGTACGGGGTGGCAGCTCGAGCAGGCGAGCGCGTTCGACAGCGGCCCCGGCGGGGCCGCGTCCCCCTGGTTCAGGTGGGCGAGGTGCGCGCCGGTCGCGGCCGCGCCGCCGCCGGCGTCCGCCGGCGGGGAGGCCTTGACGAGGTTCGCGCCGAGCGCGTCGAGCGTGGTCGCGGACGCCACCGGCACGCGCGCGGAGTCGCCGTGGCAGGTCGAGCACGTGAGGTTCGGCACGTCGAGCACGCCGTTCATGTGCATCGCGGGATCGACCGCGGTGTTCGTGTACGCGCCTCCGTGGCACGAGCCGCAGTTCTGGCCGGCCGAGAACGTCGGGTGCGTGCCGCCGGGGCCGGTCGTCGCGCTCACGCCGTGGCAGGAGCCGCAGACCACCGAGCCGGCGGCCGTCCAGGTGGGGGTCGCGTTCGTGGCGCTCGCTGCGGCGTTCTTGAAGTTGCCGTGGCAGTAGGTGCTGGAGCACGTGAGGGTCGCCCCACCGCCGGCGCCGTTCCAGACGGGCGTGATGGCGGGCTGTCCGGCCCAGGCGGTGCTGGCGAGGGAACCGAAGGTGACGAGCGGGTTCCCGTTGGCGTGCGCCGTGTCGCCGCTCGCCGGGACGGCGTGGCACTCCGGGCAGGCGATCGGGCTCGCACGCCAGGCGGTGCCGGTGAGGTGCTTGCCGTGCGCGCCGACCCCGCGAAGCGTCGTGGCCGTGGCGGGGTTGCCGTGGGCGTCGACGGCGTTCGCGTCCGAGGCCGGCGCCGCCCGGACGTCCGTGCTCGCCACGCCGGCAGCGGTCAGGTCGCCGTGGCACTGCGTGCAGCCGGTCGCAGGCGTGTGGTCGACGGCGCCGTTCACGTGGGTGGCGGCGGCCACGGTCGTGGCCGTGTAGCCGGTGTGGCAGGAGCTGCAGCCCGGGTTCGGCGGATGGTGGACGGTGGCGCTCGTCGGTCCCGGGGGCGCGCCGTGGCAGCTCGCGCAGCCCAGCTTCGACGTCCCCGTCCAGGCGATGGCGTTCGCGCCGGCGCCTCCCGCGAAGTTGCCGTGGCAGTAGGTCGAGGCGCAGGTGTGCGTCGCGAAGGCGTAGGGCGCGGGCGCGGCGCCGCCCGTCGTGGCGAGGCCGCCGAACGCCACGTTCACCGTGCCGTTGGAGTGGGCGACCGAGCTCGGCACCGGGTGGCAAGTCGTGCAGGCGATCGCGTCGGAGAGCGGCCCCGGCGCGGCCGTGTCGCCCTGGTTCACGTGCGCGAGGTGCGCGCCCGTCGCCGCGAGGCCGTGCCCGGCGTCGAGCGGCGGAGAGGCCTTGACGAGGTTCGCGCCGGTCGGATCCGTCGCGGTCGCCGACGGCACCGGGAGGCGCGTGTCGTCGCCGTGGCACGTCGAGCAGGCCACGTTGGGCGCGTCGACGACGCCGTTCATGTGCAACGCGAGATCGACCGTGGTGTTCGTGTACGCGCCGCCGTGGCAGGAGCCGCAGTTCTTCGAGTTCGAGTACGTGGGGTGCGTGCCGCCCGCGCCGTTCGTGGCGCTCACGGCGTGGCAGGACCCGCACACCATGACGACCGAGCCCGACCAGGCCGGCGCCGCGTTCGCGCCGTTCTTGAAGTTGCCGTGGCAGTAGGTCCCGGCGCACGTCGTGCCGTTCCAGGCCGGCTGGAGCGGCGCGCCGCTCCACGAGGTGGTGGCGAGGCGCGAGAAGGAGACCTTGCCCTGCTTCTGGGCCGGGTGCGGCGGGGGCTCGGTGGGGACGAGGTGGCAGGAGGCGCACTCGACGGCGCGGCGGAACGGTCCGTCGACGAGGTGCGCGCGGTGGGCGCCGGGATCGACGTCGGAGAGGAGCGCCTTCGGCGGCGCCGCGGAGACGAGCGGATCCGCGTTCGGGAGCTCGAGCCCCGGCGTACCGTGGCAAGGCGTGCAGTGCGCGATCCGGATCGGCGCCGTCGGCCCGTCCGGACCGCCGCTCGGATCGCCCGTGGGGACCTTCGGCATGCCGGGGTCCGGCAGGCCGAGCAACGGCCGCACCTTGTCGCACGCGGATAGGCCCAGGAGGCCCGCGGCGAGGAGGAAGAGAACATTGGGGTGGCGCGTCATCGTGTCCTCGGATCGGGGAGGACACGGAGGCCCGCGCGTGGGCGCCGGCCCTCTCCGCCTCCCGCGGTCATCACCGATGGTGAGAAGGTGAACCCTCATGCGGCAAAATGCGCTGATGCGCATCAAGCGCGGCGTGAGGAAGCCACCGAATTCGCGCCCTTGCATGTGGGCGCATGCGCGCGGCGCGCCGCACCTACACGGCTGCGTCGCGCTCGATGCGACCTCGGGCGTAGACCGTCCGCGCTACGCGAGCAGCCGCTCGAGCTCGTCGATGTCCGCCGGCTTCACCACGTACGCGTCGAAGCCGGCCGCGATCGCGGCCTCCACGTCGTCGGGCCGCGCGTAGCCGCTGAGCGCGAGGAGGCGCGCCGCGAGCCCGGCCGCGCGGAGCGCCCTCGCCACGTCGCAGCCGCTCATCCCGGGCATCCCGATGTCGCAGATCACGACGTCGGGCGGGTTGGCGCGAGCCTTGGCGACCGCGGACGGACCGTCCATGGCGATCTCGACCGTGTGGCCGAGCATCTCCAGGACCTCGGCCAGCGTCTGGGCCGAAGCGTCCTGGTCGTCCACGACGAGCACCTTGCGGCGCGCCGGGCGCGGCTCGGCCTGCGTCGGGGCCTGCTTGCGGGCGATGGCGATCGCGTCGTCCACGGGCGGCGGAGGGGCTTCTCGACAGGTATCACCTCCTGCGCGCGCGAGTCCGTCCACGGAACTGGGGACGGCGAGCGAACCGGCGCGCCGGCGCGAGCCGGCGGCGAGCGCCCGCACATCGGCGCCTTCCTGCCCACGGCGGCGCCCGCGCGCATCGGTTATGGGCAGCAATGGAGACGCCCCCTTGGACCTCGCCTCGCTCCTCTCCCAGGCCCCGCCCCATCCTCGCCGCGTGGTGTGCCTGACCGAGGAGACCACCGAGACGCTGTACCGCATCGGCGCCGGAGACCTCGTGGTGGGCGTGTCGGGATTCACGGTCCGTCCTCGCGAGGCGCGGCGGAAGCCCCGCATCTCGAGCTTCCTCTCCGCCGACGCCGAGGCCATCCTCGCCCTCCGCCCGGACCTCGTGGTGGGCTTCTCCGATCTCCAGGCCGACGTCGCCGCGGACCTCGTCCGGCGCGGGGTCCCGGTGCTCGTCACGAACCAGCGGTCCGTCGCGGAGATCCTCCAGACCGTCCGCCTCG
>DATDDC010000677.1:0-1660 GCA_036523995.1 Anaeromyxobacter sp. | reverse complement strand
GGGCGTGCTCTTCATCCTGCCCGGCTACATCACGCTCTCGGCGCTCGCCTGGATCTACGTCCACTTCGGCAAGACGCCGGAGGTGCTCGGGGTCCTGTGGGGCTTCCGCCCGGTCGGGCTGGCGCTGCTCCTCGCCGCGCTCGTCCGGATCTCGCGCGCCGCGCTGAAGGGCGTCTTCCCCGTGATCCTCGCCATCGGCGCGTTCGCCACGTTCTACCTGGCGCGGCTGCCGTTCCTCCTCGTGCTGTTCGGCTGCGGGCTCGCCTACATCGCCTGGCGCCGGGCCGGACCCGGCTCGCGCGTCGCCGCGACCGCCGCCTCCCTCTTCCTGGCGGCGCGGGCCGAGGCGGCCGAGTCCGCGGCGAGCCGCCTCCTCGACATCTCCTGGTTCTTCCTCAAGGTCGGCCTCTTCTCGTTCGGCGGAGCGTACGCGGTGCTGCCGTACATCCGCGAGGGCGCGGTCGCGACCTACGGCTGGATCACGGACCGCCAGATGATCGACGCGCTGGCGCTCGGCGAGACGACGCCGGGACCGCTCATCTCCATCGCCGTCTTCGTCGGGTTCCTCGCGGGGAACGGGGCCGGCGTCCCGTGGCTCGGCGCCACCGCCACCCTGTTCTGGCTCTTCCTTCCGTCGTTCGTGTTCGTGCTTCCCGCCGCCCGCTACATGAACTGGCTCACCTCGCGCCCGGGCCTGAGGGAGTTCCTGCGCGGCGTGACGTGCGGCGTGGTCGGCCTCATCTTCTCCATCTCCATTCCGCTCGCGAAGGTGGCGTTCATGCCCAGCGGCACCGTCGACTGGGTCACCGTCGTGCTCGGCCTCGCCGCCTTCTGCGTGCTCACCTTCTGGAAGGGGCGGCTCAACGTCGTCGCGGTGGTGCTGGCCGGCGGCCTGCTCGGCATCCTCCGCGCCTTCGCGCCGGGCCTCTTCGGCGGGGCGCTGTCCTGACTCCATCGGCTCCGGCGGCGGCGCGTCGCGCCCGGATGGACAAGGGCGGTCGTTCAGAGTATTCTGAACACACGATGAGCCCGATGACGCGCGAGACGGTGGGGCGGTTCGTCGAGGCCTGGGGCGCCATGGGCTCGCTGTGGGGGATCAACCGCTCGGTGGCGCGGGTGCACGCGCTCCTCATGGCGAGCGGGGAGCCCGTGAGCCTCGACGAGATCGCGGACCGGCTCCGGATCTCGAAGGGCAACGCCTCGATGTCCCTCCGGGAGCTGCGGAACTTCGGCGTGGTCCGCCAGGTGGAGGTCCCCGGGGATCGCCGGGACTTCTACGTCACCGAGCCGGACGTGTGGACCATGTTCTTCCGCATCCTGCGCGAGCGAAAGCGGCGCGAGTTCGACCCCGCGCTGGAGGCCGTCCACCGCCTCGTCCAGGCGCAGGGGGCGAGCGGCGCCGTCCGCGGCCGCCTCGAGCAGATGGCCGACCTGCTCACGACCATCGAGGGCGTGGTGAGCCGCTTCCTCGCGGATCCGGAGTCCTCGCGGACCGCGCTCGCCTTCATCGCGGGAATGCCGCTCGGCAAGGGGAGGAAGGGAGGAGCCTGAGGGCCCCGCCGCACCGGCGGGAGAGGGAGTTCGACGCGCCGCATGGTTCAGTAAGTTCTGAACGATATGCCGTCGAGGAGGGACGCCATGAGCCGCTCCGTCCACGCCG
>DATDDC010000676.1:0-8966 GCA_036523995.1 Anaeromyxobacter sp. | reverse complement strand
GTCGGCGACGCGCGCGCCGGGGCCGCCGGCGAGCTCGAGCAGCCGGGCGGCGAGCGCGGGCGGGTATCCGGGGCGCAGCCGGTAGTCGGGGGCGAGCCGGTTGAAGATCCAGCGGGAGGGGTCGCCGACCGGCACGTCGCGGCGGGAGGGCATGAGGCGGGCGAGCATAACCCCCACGCCGTCCGCCGCGACCTCGACCTCGATCGCGACCGCGACCTCGACCGCGACCTCGACCCCGACCGCGACCCCGACCTCGACCGCGACCTCGACCGCGACCTCGACCCCGACCTCGACCGCGACCTCGACCCCGACCTCAGACCGCGACCGCGACCGCGACCGCGACCCCGACCTCGATTCATACTCGCTCAGCAGATCCCGAAGACCCGCTCATCCACGGAAGAAGCTTCTCCGCTTTGGGCAGGCGCCGCGCCCGGCTTTGCCGGGCACGGCACCTGCAACGGCGTGCTGACGCTCCTCTGACGTGGCATCGGTCTCCGTTTGCCATTGCGGCCTCCGGACTGAAGTGAGGAGGCCGCAATGGCAAACGGAAACCAATTCCCATTTCAGAAGCTCGATGCGTATCGGTCGGCGCGTGCGCTCGCGTCGCGCGTGCACCGCGCGTCCATCCGCGATGCGGAGCTGCGCGATCAGGCCACGCGGGCTGCCAAGTCCGCGTTCCTGAACCTGTGCGAAGGGCTCCCCGATGATCGCCCCGCCATGCGCCGCAAGTACTTTGCTTCGGCCGATGGCTCGCTCCACGAGGCCGTGGGGGCCGTCGATCTCGCCGACGCCATCGGGGCCGTCGGCTCCCGCGAGGCAGCGGACATCCACGCGGAGGCGCTGCGCCTCCGCGCGATGATCCGCGGGCTGCTGCGCTCTAGCGGACGAGACCGGTGAGCAAGGCGACCAGCCGGTCTGCGATCCGCGCCACTTCGCGGGCGGGCTCCGCGGCGGCGTCGCCGCAGAGGGCGGCGATCTCGACCGCCGCCGCGGCCTCCACCGCCTCCGCGCGGGCGATGGCGAAGGAGCGAGCTTTGTCCGCGCGCGTCACCCGCCCAGCGCCTTCGGCGCAGTTGAGGCACGCGGACTTCGCCGAGCGAAGCGCCTCGTCGCGAAGCTTGGCGTCGCGAATGCGGCACGCGAGGACGGCAAGCAGCAGCGACCGCGCAACTCCGTACGCGATGAGCTTGTGATGCGGGAGGCGAGGACCGGGAGAGGGAAGAGCGGCAAAGGCAGCGATCGTGTCGTTCATGGGTGCGGCTCCTTTCATTTCGGCCGAAGGAGCCGCACCCATGAACGACCGCGCAGAGCCGGACGGCCAGCGGACCCGGTGCGGCGGCGCGTCCCGTGAGATCCGCAAGCGCAGTGACGCCTTCGAAGAAGGCGGCACGAGCTTGCACGCGGAGAGCAGCGCCGTCGCCGCGACGGCGACCGAACGCCGCTCAGGTTCTTGATTGGGAGGAGATCACCGCGAGTCGCTGTCCGACCGCGACCGCGACCTCGACCTCGACCTCGACCCCGACCCCGACCCCGACCCCGACCTCGACCCCGACCTCACATCACTGCGCCAGCTCGGGGACGTGCCGCGCCAGCACCGCCTGGAGCTCCGCCAGGTCGGGCCTGCGCGCGAACGCGGCGCGGACGTAGCGCAGGGACGCCGGGATGGACGGCAGGAAGCCCGGGTTCTTCTTCACGCGGTCGATGAAGACGAAGCGGCCCGCGTCCTTGAGCTTCCGCTGCACGGTGAGGAGGTCGAAGACCGCGCGGAAGGGGCCGTACTCGAGCCCCGGCCCGCCCTCGGCGCGCAGGCGCGCCAGGTAGCGCCGCAGCATGGCCTCGACGAAGGGCGCCTCCAGCTCGACGTAGCTGTCGCGCAGGAGCGCCACGAGGTCGTACTGCCGCGGGCCGAGGAGCGCGTCCTGGAAGTCGATCACCGCCTGCTCGCCCCCGGGCAGGATCATGAGGTTCCGGGACTGGTAGTCGCGGTGGGTGAACCCCTTCGGCTCGGCCTCGAGCGCCGCGGCGATGGCGTCGAAGGCGCGGTCCACCACGGCCTTCTCGGCGGGCGAGAGCCTCGCTCCCTTCCAGGCCTCGAGCCCCCACTCCACGAAGTGGTCGAGCTCCCATCGATAGAGGTCGCGGTCGAAGGCGCGCGTGAAGGCGACAGAGCCCTCCGGCCGCGCCTCGGCGCGGGCGCGCAGCCGCGCCAGCTGATCGATGGCCGCCTCGTAGAGCGGCTCCTTCGCCGCGCCGGCGAGGAGGCGCGTCTCGAGCATCTCGTCCCCGAGGTCCTCGAGGACCATGAGCCCTTCCCGCTCGTAGAAGGCGTGGATGGCCGGGACGCGCACCCCGATCGCGGCGAGGTAGCGCTGCACGTCCACGAACGGGTCCACCGCGGGGGCGCCCCCCTTCGTCACCTCCTCGGGCCTGGCGCCGGGCGGGAGCACCATCACTACGAGGGACCCGGGCGGCGCGCCCACGCGCCAGTAGCTCCGGAGCGAGGCGTGCCCGGCGAGGCGCACGACCCGCTCGCGCGAGACGTCGCGGCCGGTGGCGCGCCGGACCGCGTCGCGCGCGCGGGCTTCCGTCTGGGGGTCGCTCATGGACGCGCTCCGCTCGCTGGCGCTCCACCGCATGCCGCGCGTTGACGGGGCGGCGAGCCGATGCTTAATAACGCCCCATGAGCTACCACGAGAACGTCCTCTCCGCGATCGGCCGCACCCCGCTCGTGCGGCTGCACAAGATCGCCGGGCCGGAGGACGCCCTCGTGCTCGCGAAGCTCGAGTACCTGAACCCGGGCGGCTCCATCAAGGACCGCATGGCGGTGCACATCCTCGAGAAGGCCGAGAAGGCCGGGCTCCTGCGCCGGGGCGGCACCATCGTCGAGAACACGAGCGGCAACACCGGCGTGGCGGTGGCGATGTTCGCGGCGGTGCGCGGCTACCGCTGCGTCTTCACCATGCCGGACAAGATGTCGAAGGAGAAGCAGGACGCCCTGAAGGCCTTCGGCGCGCAGGTGGTGGTGACGCCGACGAACGTCCCCGCCGACTCGCCCGAGAGCTACTACTCGGTGGCGAAGCGCATCGCCGCCGAGACGCCCAACAGCTTCTACGTGAACCAGTACCACAGCGCCGACAACGTCGAGGCGCACTACCGCTCGACCGGACCGGAGATCTGGGAGCAGACCGGCGGACGCCTCGACGCGTTCGTGGCCGGCATCGGGACGGGCGGCACGATGAGCGGCTGCGGCAAGTTCTTCAAGGAGAAGAGCGGCAAGATCCTGAACGTCGGCGTCGATCCCATCGGATCCGTCTATCACTCGATGTTCAAGACGGGGAAGCTCTCCCAGCCCTCGGTCTACAAGGTGGAGGGCATCGGCGAGGACATGATGTGCGGCGCCATGGACCTCTCGGTGCTGGACGACGTGCGGCAGGTGAACGACGCGCAGTCGTTCGCCACGGCGCGCCGCCTCGCCCGCGAGGAAGGCATCTTCGCCGGCGGCTCGTCCGGCGCGGCCGTCCACGTGGCGCTGCAGATCGCGCGGGAGCTCGGCAAGGGCAAGACGGTCGTCGTGCCGCTCCCCGACGGCGGCCGCTCCTACGTCTCGAAGTTCTACTCGGACGAGTGGATGCGCGACAACGGCTTCCCGGTGGGCAACGGGGAGGCCGTCTCGGCGGCGACGGTGCGCGACGTCCTGGGCAGGCGCCGCGGCGAGGTCTGGACGGCGCGGCGCACCGACAAGGTCGAGACCGTCGTGAAGAAGATGAAGGAGCACGAGATCTCGCAGATGCCCATCGTCGACGACGCCGGCCGCGCCATCGGCATGATCCACGAGTACGACCTGCTCCAGTTCCTCATCGAGGGCAAGCACCGGCTCTCCGAGGTGGTGGACCCGCTCGTGCAGCCGCTCCAGGGCGTGGTGGGACCGGACACGCCCGTGGGGAGGCTCCGCGACATCTTCAACGACGACAACGTCGCCGTGGTGAAGGAGGGGGACAAGGTGACGGGGATCGTCACCAAGATCGACCTCATCGAGTTCCTGGGAGAGAGGCTGAAGTAGAGGTCGGGCGCGAATCCCGGTCGGGCCCCCGGATGACGGGGCACGTCCACACGTTCCACGTTCCACGGATCACGAGGCGTCGCCGACCCACGAGCGCACCCCATGAGCGACCGAAAGCTCCATTTCGATACGTTGGCCATCCACGCCGGCCAGTCGCCCGATCCCACGACGGGCGCGATCATGACGCCGGTCTACCTCACGTCCACGTACGTCCAGGACGGCCCCGGCGTTCACAAGGGGTTCGAGTACTCGCGGACGCAGAACCCCACCCGGCACGCGCTCCAGGACTGCCTCGCGGCGCTCGAGGGCGGCCGGCACGGCCTCGCCTTCGCGTCCGGGCTCGCCGCCACCGACGCCGTCCTCCACCTCCTCGCGGCCGGCGACCACGTCCTCTACTCGGACGACCTCTACGGGGGGACCTTCCGCCTCTTCGACAAGGTGTTCCGCCGCCAGGGCCTCTCCTTCGAGGCGGTGGACATGAGCGACGCGGCCAACGTGGCCCGCGCCTTTCGCAAGGAGACGAAGCTCGTCTGGATCGAGAGCCCCACGAACCCGATGCTGAAGCTCGTGGACCTCGCCGAGGTGGCGCGCATCGCGAGGGCGCACGGCGCGCTCTCGGTCGTGGACAACACCTTCGCCACCCCCTACTTCCAGCGCCCCCTCTCGCACGGCATCGACGCGGCCGTGCACTCCACCACGAAGTACCTGAACGGCCACTCCGACGTGGTGGGAGGGGCGGTGGTCACGTCCGACGACGCCCTCTTCGAGCGGCTCAAGTTCCTCCAGAACGCCGTGGGCGGCGTGCCCTCGCCCATGGACTCGTTCCTGGTGCTGCGCGGCCTCAAGACGCTGCACGTGCGCATGGCGCGGCACGCGGAGAACGCGGCGGCGCTGGCGCGCTTCCTCGAGGGCCACCCGCAGGTGGAGCGCGTCGTCTACCCCGGCCTTCCCTCGCACCCGCAGCACGCGCTCGCCCGGCGCCAGATGACGGGCTTCGGCGGCATGCTGACCTTCGTGCTCCGCGGCGGCCTCCCGGCCGCGGCCGCCTTCCTGCGCGCCGTCCGGATCTTCGCCTGCGCCGAGTCGCTCGGGGGCGTCGAGAGCCTCATCGAGCACCCCGCCATCATGACCCACGCCTCGGTGCCGAAGGAGACGCGCGAGAGGCTCGGCATCGCCGACGGCTTCATCCGCGTCTCCGTGGGGATCGAGAACGTGGCGGACCTCGTCGCCGATCTCGAGCGGGGGTTCGAGGCCGCCGGGAAGGCGTAGCCCTCGCTACTCCGCGGGCGGAGCGTCCTCCACCTGCGGCGTCCGCCGCGGCGCGATCTCGACGTGCGGAAAGCGCAGGACGGCGAGGAACGCCCCTGCGGCGATGGCCGCGCCCGCCCAGAACACGACCGACAGGGCGCCCTGGAGCGTCCCCGCCACCGAGGCGACCGCGGCCGGATCGAGCGCGGCCCGCTCCGGGCCGAGGAGCTTCTCGACGAACGCGGGATCGGCGCCGGCGCGGGCGAGCCCGTGCGACAGCGCGCCGCCCAGGAGGCCGACGGCGATGGTGCCGCCGATGGTGCGGAAGAAGATGGTGCTCGCCGTGGCGACGCCGCGGCGGTTCCAGGGCACGCTCGTCTGGATGGCGATGAGGAGCGGCGGGTTGGCGAGGCCCAGCCCCGCGCCGAACGAGGCCATGACGAGCTGCACGACCCGCAGCGACGCCCCCGGCCGGAGGACGAGGGCCAGCGCCAGCGCCGCGGCGGCGCTCGTCGCGAAGCCGGCGAAGAGGAGGCGGCGGTAGCCGAGGCGCGGGATGAGCCGCCCGGAGATGGCGCTCGCCAGCGGCCACCCGAGCGCCATGGGCGCGATGGCCGCGCCCGCGGAGGTGGGGGGCGCCCCCAGGACGCTCTGCACCCAGAGCGGCACGAACGTCACCGTCCCCATCATGGCGGCGCCCATGAGCGCGCCGGCCGCCGAGGACACCGAGATGACGCGGCTCGCGAAGAGGTCGAGCGGGAGGAGCGGCTCCCGCGCGCGGCGCTCGACGGCGAGGAAGGCCGCGGTGGCGAGGCACGCGACGGGGAAGAAGAGGAGGGCGGCGCGGCCCGAGCGCACCGCGGCGAGCGCCGCGACGACGGCCACGGCGAGGAGCGCCGCGCCGGCGGCGTCGAGCCGGTGCTCGTGTCGCTCCGGGCGCTCGTGGTAGGCGAGGACGAGCACGGCGCCGCCCGCGATGCCGAAGGGCAGGTTCACCCAGAAGATCCAGCGCCAGCCCAGGCTGTGCACGATGGCGCCGCCCACGAGCGGCCCCACGAGCCCGGCGAGGCCCCACACCGCACCGAAGAGCCCCTGCATCCGGCCGCGCTCGTGCACGTCGAAGAGGTCGCCCACGATGGTGAAGGTGATGGGCTGGAGCGCTCCCGCGCCGAGCCCCTGCACCGCCCGCCAGGCGATGAGCGCGCCCATGCTCCCCGCCCAGCCGCAGGCGGACGAGCCCAGCAGGAACAGGAAGAGCCCGGCCAGCAGCACGGGCTTCCGCCCGCGCAGGTCCGCGAGCTTGCCCCAGATCGGCACGGTGACCGTGGCCGAGAGCATGTACCCGGCGAAGGCCCAGGCGTAGAGCGGGAGCCCGCCCAGCTCCGCGATGACCGTGGGCATCGCGGTCGAGACGACCGTCATCTCCATCGCGGCGAGGAAGAGGCCGAGGATGAGGGCGAGGACGGTGAGCGGGCGGCTCGTCTTGCGCACGTGCGGGGCTCCGGTGCCGGATCAGTTCGTTCCGCTCGGCGCCGCCCGGCCATCCTCCAGCCCGGCGCGCGTGAGGAGGTAGACCGCGAACGTCCCGAGCCAGTGGCCCCCCTCGTAGTGCTCGCCGGTCACCGCGGGGAGCGCCGCCTCGGCGTGGACCCGCGCGGCCGCCCGCAGCGCCGCCACGCGCGCATCGCGCGAGGGCAGGGCGGAGGCGATGCCCTCGAGCATCCAGGCGCGAGAGAGGTTGAGGCCGTCGATGTGGGCGAGCTTGGGATCCGACCGATCGGTGACGACGCCCTCGGGAAGCCACGCCGCGCCGCCATCCCTAGGGATGGCGGGAAGGAAGCGCGACAGCCAGCTCGCGAAGACCTTCTGCGGCAGGACGCGGCGCATGAGATCGGCCTCCGCCAGGCAGGGCGAGAGGAAGTCCTCGCCGGAGGGCTCGTAGGCGAGCGGGCAGCTCCGGTCCGCCTCGTAGAAGGCGCGGGCCCGAGCCTCGAGGAGCCGGCGGGCGGCCGCGTTTCCCGCGACCTCGGCCCAGTCGCGGACGAGGCCGAAGGCGAACGCGGTCTGGGCGTGCTCCCCGATGCGGATGGGATAGTGAAGCTTGGGGAGCCAGCTCTCGAGGCGCGCCACCGCCTCCGCCTCGAGCGGCGCCAGCGCGGCCGCCCAGGAGCGGCCCTCCGCGTCCTCGAAGCGTCGCAGCTCCGCGGCGAGGGCGAGCAGCCAGGCGAGGCCGTAGGGCCGCTCGAAGGAGGCGCGCCCCTCGCCGCGCAGGTAGGCCACCTCGCCGGCCACGTTCTCCGGGGTGAGGCTCCTCGCGAGCGCCGCGCGGGCGCGCGCGGCGAAGGGCGCCTCGGGGAAGAGGCGCACCAGCCGGGCGAGGAGCCAGTGGCCGTGCACGGAGGAGTGCCAGTCGTAGCAGCCGTAGAAGGCCGGCGTGAGCGCCCGCGGCGGCCGGGCGTCCGCGTCACCGCCCAGGACGTGCGCGATCTTGTTCGGGTACTCGCGGTGAACGCAGGCGAGCACGAGCTCCGCGAACCGTCCCGCCGCGGCCGCGTCGAGCGGCGCCGGGCCGGGCGCGGCGAGGGAGAGGGACGGCAGGAGGACGAGGGCGAGGCGGAGCATGGGGCGCATCGTACCCTACCGCGTCAGCGCCGCTCCTCGGGGGGACGCAGGTGCCGGAAGCTCCGCCACAGCGCGAGGTCGTAGACGATCTTGAGCCCGCCGGAGAGGGCGAAGGGAAGGCTGGCCAGGGCCGCGGAGGCGTAGAGCGGACCCGCCGCGATGGGCGCGACCGCCGCGCCGACGGTGCGCGCGATGCCGGTGATGCCGGCGGCGGCGGAGCGCTCGTCGGGCTCGACCACCGCCAGGGTGTAGGACTGCCGCGTGGGGACGTCCATCTGCGAGATGGCGAAGCGGAGGAGGAGGAGCCCCACGGCGAGCGGGAGCGTGGGCATGAGCGGCACGAGGACGAGCAGCACGTTCGAGGGGAGGTGCGTGAACACCATGGTGTTCACGAGCCCGACCCGCCTCGCGATGGCGGCGGCCGAGAGCGCGGAGAGGCCGGCGAGGACGTTCGCGCCGAAGAAGATGCCGCCCAGGAGCGCCGGGCCGGCGCCGAAGCGCTCGTGGAACCACCACGCCACGAAGCTCTGCACGACGAAGCCGCCGGCGAAGGCGTCGAGCGAGAAGAGCGCGGAGAGCCGGAGGACGACGCCCCTCGAGCGGTGCAGCCCGAGGTGCGCCCCCAGGCGCGGGCCGCCGCCGCCCGCCTCGACGCGAGGCGAGAGCCCGAGCGCCAGCGCCGCCACGACGAGGCCCACGGCGGCGTAGGCGGCGAACACGGCCCGGTACGACGCGAGCGGGGCGAGGCCCGCGCGCTGCAGCGCCTCGGCCGAGGCGCCGCCCGCGAGCGCGCCGGTGGCCGTCGCGAGCGCGCCGGTGAGCTGGTACCACGCGAACACGCCGGTGCGCCGCCCGGGGTCCACCTCCTGCGTGAGCGCAGCCTGCTCGATGGGCAGGAAGGGGCCGACCTCGTTCCCGCTCGGCGAGAGCACCCCGAGCGTCGCCGCGGCGGCGAGGAGCGGGAACGAGCCGCTCAGCGCGAACGCGACGCCGGCGCCGAAGCGCTCGTGGAACCACCACGCCACGAAGCTCTGCA
>DATDDC010000675.1:0-8072 GCA_036523995.1 Anaeromyxobacter sp. | reverse complement strand
TGGCGTGGAGCTCCGACAGCTCCCTGGCGGCACGGCCCGCCTCGGGCACCACGATCACGGCGGAGGCGTCGCGGGGGACGAAGCGCTCCGGCGGCGGGCCGCGCCGCCCGCCCTGACATGCGGCGGCGAGCGAGGCGGCGACGACGGCGGCGCGGTGGAGGCGCCGAGGCACGCCCGTTACTTACCATGGTAGACAGCGGCGCTGATGATCTCGATGGCCGAAGACGACGCGCCGGTCGCGCTCGATCTGCTGCCCGACTGGCGGGCGCGGCTCGGCGAGGGGGCGGAGGACCTCGAGCTGGAGATCGGCTCGGGCCATGGCGGGTACGCGCTCGCCTTCGCGCGAGAGCGCCCCGGCTGCGCCCTCGTCGCCATCGAGCAGCGGCGCAAGTTCGCGGACCAGGTGCGGGCCAAGGCGGAGCGGCGCGGCCACGCGGGCCTCCTCGTGGTGCACGGGGACGCGCGGGTCCTCGCGCCCAGGCTGTTCGCGGCGGGCTCGCTCGCCGCGGTCCACGTCCATTTCCCGGATCCCTGGTGGAAGCGGCGCCACCAGCGCCGCCGCCTCGTGGACGACGGCATGTCCACGCTCCTCTTCCGGCTGCTCCGCCCCGGCGGCCTCCTCGACTTCCGCACCGACGTGGAGCGCTACGCCTCCGAGGCCGCCGAGCGCCTGGAGGCGGAGGGCTTCGTGAACGAGGCCGGGCGGGGCGCCTTCGCGGACGCCCCGCCCGGAGAGATCCCCTCGACGCGCGAGAAGCGCTACCTCGCCACGGGCCAGCGCGTGTGGCGGCTCCGCCTGCGCCGGCCCGCTCGGGCGAGCTAGCGGCCCTGCGGGTGCGCCGAGCCGGTCGAGAGGCGATCCCCAGGGCGAGCGGGAGCGCGAGCGCGATGACGCGAACGTGCATGTGTTCCTCCCTCGTGTTCGAAGGCTGCTGTGAATCAAAACCTGCGCGCTCGCGGACCCGGCGGCACCCCGCGGGAAACGGCGGGCGGGCAGCCGCAGCCAGGGCTATGCTCCTCGCCGCATGCGCCTGCGCACGATCGCCCTCGCTCTCCTCCTCGGCTCGGCCGGGTGCCGCCGCGACGTGGGTCCGGCCGAGCGATATGCCGCCTTCGCGGCCGCCGCGCGGGAGGGGGACGGCGAGGCGGTCTGGTCGATGCTGTCCGAGCGCTCGCGCGAGGCGTTCGAGGCCCGCGCTCGCGCCCTCGCGGCGCGGGTGCCGCCCGGAACGGTGACCACCTCCGGGCGCCAGCTCGTGCTCGGCGATCTCGCGCCGCGGGCGCGGCGGCCCCGCTCCGTCGTGGTCGTGCGGGAGTCGCGCGACGCCGCGGTCGTGAACGTGGAGGTGGAGGGCGAGCCCGCCCGCGAGGCCTCGCTCGTGCGCGAGGGCGGCGCCTGGCGCGTCGTCGTCCCCTTTGGTAACTAAGGCGTTCCGATGAAGAACCCGACCGCCGCCCAGATCCGCGAGGCCTTCCTGCGCTTCTTCGAGGAGCGCGGTCACCGCCGCGTCCCGAGCTCCTCGCTCGTGCCGCAGAACGACCCGACGCTCCTCTTCACGAACGCCGGCATGGTCCAGTTCAAGGACGTCTTCACCGGCCGCGAGAAGCGCGACTACACGCGCGCCACGAGCTCGCAGAAGTGCGTGCGTGCCGGCGGGAAGCACAACGACCTCGAGAACGTCGGGTTCACCGCGCGTCACCACACCTTCTTCGAGATGCTCGGGAACTTCTCCTTCGGCGACTATTTCAAGAAGGACGCCATCGCCTGGGGGTGGGAGTTCGTGACGAGCCCCGCCTGGCTCGGGCTCGCCGAGGACCGGCTCGCCGCGACCGTGTTCGACGGCGAGGGCGGCCTCCCCTGGGACGCGGAGGCCTTCGAGCTCTGGAAGGCGCAGGGCGTGCCGCCGGATCGCATCCACAAGCTCGGCGCGAAGGACAACTTCTGGGCCATGGGCGACACCGGGCCCTGCGGCCCCTGCTCCGAGATCCACTTCTTCCAGGGGAACGACATCCCCTGCGCCGAGGAGAAGGCCGGCCGGAAGTGCCTGGGCGTCGCCTGCGATTGCGATCGCTGGCTCGAGATCTGGAACCTCGTCTTCATGCAGTTCGAGCGCGGCGCGGACGGGAACCTGACGCCCCTGCCCAAGCCCTCCATCGACACCGGCGCGGGCCTCGAGCGCATGGCGTCCGTCGCCCAGGGCAAGCGCTCCAACTACGACACGGACCTGTTCCAGAGCATCATCCGCGCCATCGAGAAGATCGCCGGCAAGAAGTACGGCGCGGGAGCGCGGAGGGAGACGGCTTCGCCGGCTCGCGGGGCGGAGCCGCAGGCGGAGCAATCCGATACCGACGTCTCCATGCGCGTCATCGCCGACCACGCCCGCGCCACGACCTTCCTCGTGGGCGACGGCGTCCTGCCCGCCAACGAGGGACGCGGCTACGTGCTGCGCCGGATCATGCGGCGCGCCATCCGGCACGGGAAACGCCTCGGCCTCGAGAAGCTCTTCCTCGCCGACGTCTGCGCCGCGGTGATCGAGGAGATGGGCGCGGCGTACCCCGAGACGCGCGAGAACCGCGCCTTCATCACCAAGGTCGCCGCCCAGGAGGAGGAGTCCTTCCGCCGCACGCTCGACAAGGGGCTCTCCATCCTCGAGGAGGAGATGGCGCGGCTCGCCAGGGCGAAGGAGACGACGGTCCCGGGCAAGGTCGCCTTCCAGCTCTACGACACCTTCGGCTTCCCCATGGACCTCACCCGCGTCATCGCGGCGGAGCGCGGCCTCGCGGTCGACGAGGCGGGCTTCGACCGGCACATGGCCGAGCAGCGCGCGCGCTCCGAGTGGAAGGGCTCCGGCGACCAGGCCGTGACCGACCTCCACAGGCAGATCGCGACGGAGCTCGGCGAGACGCGCTTCCTCGGCTACGAGACCACGAAGGCGAAGGCGGAGGTGAAGGCCCTCATCGCGAACGGCGCCCGCGTGGCCCGCGCCAGCCGAGGGGACAAGGTCGAGATCGTGGCGGAGGCCACCCCGTTCTACGGCGAGTCGGGCGGCCAGGTGGGGGACGTGGGCGTCGCCACCGGGCCGAAGGGCAGGGTGGAGGTGCGGGACACGCAGAAGCCGGTGGAGGGGCTCATCGTCCACCTGGGCGTGGTGGAGTCCGGCGAGATCGCGGTGGGCGACGTGGTGGAGCTCGCCGTCGACGAGCGGCGGCGCGATCTCATCCGCGCGAACCACTCCGCCACGCACCTCCTCCACTTCGCGCTGCGCGAGAAGCTGGGCGAGCACGTGAAGCAGGCGGGCTCGGTGGTGGCGCCCGACTACCTCCGCTTCGACTTCGCGCACTTCCAGCCGCTCACCGAGGAGGAGCTCGAGGCCGTCGAGCGGCGCGTGAACGACCTCGTGCGGGAGAACGCGGAGACCGACACGGCGGTGCTGCACCTGCGCGACGCGCGCAAGACCGGCGCGGTCATGATCTTCGGCGAGAAGTACGGTGACGTGGTCCGCGTGGTCCGCATGGGGCCGTCGAAGGAGCTGTGCGGCGGCACCCACGTGCGCCGCACCGGAGACATCGCCTTCTTCAAGATCGCGAGCGAGGAGTCGATCGCGGCCGGCGTGCGGCGCGTCGTGGCCTACACCGGCCCGAAGGCGGTGGAGCTGTCCCAGCGCGAGGCGGGGGAGCTGCGCCGCGCGGCCGGCCTCCTCAAGTCGGGCGCCTTCGAGGTGGCGCAGAAGATCGAGGCCGCGCAGCGGCGCGTGAAGGAGCTCGAGCGCGCGCTGGAGGAGGCCTCGTCGAGGATCGCCGCCGCGCAGTCCGGCGATCTCGCCGCGAAGGCCAGGGACGTGGGCGGCGGGGCGAAGGTGCTCGCCGCGCGCGTGCAGGGCGACGGCAAGAGCCTGCGCGAGCTCGCGGACAAGCTGCGCGACCGGATCGGCAAGGGCGTCGTGGCGCTCGGCGCCGAGCAGGACGGCAAGGCCATCCTCCTCGTGGCGGTCACGAAGGACCTCACCGCGCGCGTGAAGGCGGGCGACCTCGTGAAGGAGGGCGCGCGCCACGTCGGCGGCGCGGGCGGCGGCAAGCCGGAGCTGGCGCAGGCGGGCGGGCCGGACGCGTCCGGCCTCGAGAAGGCGCTCGCGGCGATCGAGAGCAGCGCAGCGCGTTCCCTCTCGTGACAGACCCTGTCAAGCCGCGCGCGCGGAACGACATCGCGCGCGTCGTGTCAAGACCGAATCGGCGTTGACCCTGCTTCTGCGCGGTGCCTACCATCGGCCGCGTCGATGGCACCTCTCGTCCCCAGAGCGCGGAAGGCGCAGGCGGCTCCGCCCGTCGTCGAGCTGGCGCGCGCGCGCAGCGCGCGGCGGCTCCGCGAGCTGCAGGCGCGCTGCCAGGCGGTGGACGAGATGAACCGCAAGTCGCTCGTGCGGCTGTTCCAGAGCGGCCTCGTCTACACGCGCCAGGGCGCGCGCCTCGGGCGCGACCTCCTCCTCGCGCACCAGCACCTCCTGCGCGTCTCCGATCTCCTGGCGCGCATCGCCGAGGTGAACGACGGCGCGAGCGGCGGCGAGACGGCCTCGCTCTACGACGAGGCGCAGGGCCTGCTCGCGCGCACGGCCGAGCTGACGGCGCGCACCGGCCTCGTCCTCGCGCGCGGGCAGTAGCGGGCCGCATCCGCGGGGGGCGCGCGTCGACGCTGCGTGAACGCCCCGGCGGGGTCAAGCTCCATCGGGCGGCGCCGTGCGTCGCGCCCGCATGCCTCGCACGGCCGGCCGCGCTCGGCCCTTCTCCGCCCCGGCGTTTCGTGCGACTCCATGGGCATGCACGCCCGGCTCGCCGCCGCGGGGCTCGCCCTCGCCGCGCTCCTCCTCCCCGCCGCTGCGCGCGCGCAGCCGACCGCCGCGCTCCGCCTCGCCTACGCTCCGGCCCTCGGAGACCTCGCCCGCGGCGTCCCCATGTCCGACGCCATGAGCTCGCAGATCCCCGTGCAGCTCGATCTCCTCTTCCGCTTCGGGATGGCCTCGGCGGGCGCGTACGGATCGTGGGGCCTCGGCCAGGCGAGCGGGGACGCGTGCAAGGCGGGCGCGTCGTGCTCCGCCTCCGTCGTGCGGGCGGGGGTGCAGGCCCTGTGGGCCTTCGAGCCCCTGGGCGAGACGCGCATCGTCCCCTGGGCGGGCCTCGGCCTCGGGTGGGAATGGGCCTTCCAGCGGACCGAGCGGCTCGGGTCCAGGATCTCCACCACCTGGAGCGGCGCGGAGCTCGCCGTCCAGGGCGGCGCGGAGTGGCCGCTCGCGGGCCGCTTCGGCCTGGGGCCGTTCGTCCTCCTCGGCGGCGGGCGGTACGCGAGGGAGGCGGTCGACACGTCCGCGGACTCGGGATCGGCGGACATCGGGACGAAGGCCGTCCACCTCTGGATCCACGTGGGCGTTCGCGGGCGCGTGGACTTCTGAGGCGCGCCGTGCACGGCAAGGTCGTCGAGATCGAGGTCGACTCCCCCGCGCTGGCCGGGAACCCGCTCGGCGATCCGGCGCGGCGGCTCGTGCTCGCCTACGTGCCGCCCGGCGCGGCGGGGCCCTTGCCCGCCGTGTACTTCCTCCACGGCTTCTCCGGCAGCGCGCGCGGCTGGATCAACGTCTCCACCTTCGCGCCGACGGTGCCGGAGCGGATCGACGCGCTCGTGGCGTCGGGCGCCCTCCCGCCCTTCGTGGCGGCCTTCCCCGACGGCACCACGGCCCTCGGCGGGACGCAGTGGACGAACGCGCCCGCGGTGGGCCGGTACCAGGACTACGTGGCGGAGGACGTCGTCCGCGCCGTGGAGGCGCGGCTCGGCGCCATCCCGAGGCGCGAGGCCCGCGCGGTGGTCGGGAAGAGCTCCGGCGGCTACGGCGCGCTCCGGCTCGGGCGCGATCGGCCCGACGTCTTCTCGCTGCTCGGCGTCCATTCCGCGGACTCGTGCTTCGAGTACTGCTACCTCCCCGACCTCCCCAAGGCCGCGGCGGCGCTCCTCGGCGCGCCCGACGCGGCCGCCTGGGTGGAGGCGCTGAAGCGGCGCGCCTGCGAGACGAAGATCGCGGGCGGCGACTTCGCTCCGCTCAACGTCGTCGCCATGGCGGCCCATTACTCGCCGAACCCGGCCGCGCCGCTCGGCGCGGACCTGCCCTTCTCGCTCCCCACCGGCCGGATCCGCGACGACGTGTGGGCGCGCTGGCTCGCCGAGGATCCGGTGCGCTTCGTTCCCCGCGCGAAGGAGGCGTTCCGGAGGCTCGCGGGCGTCTTCATCGACTGCGGCACCCGGGACGAGTTCAACCTGCGCTGGGGCACGCGCATGGTGGCCGAGGCGCTGCGGGAGGCGGGCGTCCTCGTCGAGCACCAGGAGTTCGACGACGGGCACATGGGGATCGGCTATCGCCACGACGCCTCGCTCCGCTGGATCCTTCCGCGGCTCGCGCGCGGGTGACGGGGAGCCCGGGCATGACGAGCGGCTCGCGCTACATCCACGGCACCGCCGCGGCCGGCCGGGCGCCGCGATCGGATACGCGTTCCCGTGGGCGGAGGGCGTTCGCCCCGGGCCGTGAGGGCGGCGGCGCCGGAGGCCCGGCGGTAAGATCCCGCGCATGACCGTCCCTTCGCGCCCGGACGCCTGGGCCCTCCTGTGCGAGTTCACGAAGACGCAGGCCCTCCGCCGCCACGCCGTGGCGGTGGAGGCCTCGATGCGGGCGCTGGCGCGGCGCACCGGGGTGGCCGACGGGGCCGAGCTCGAGACGTGGGGGCTCGTGGGGATGCTCCACGACTTCGACTACGAGCGCTTCCCCACGGAGCAGGACCACGTCTGGCGCGGGATGGAGATCCTGCGCGAGCGGGGGTGGCCGGAGCGGATCGTCCGCGCCGTCGGGGCGCACGCGAACTACACGGGCATCTCGCGCGACTCGCCGCTCGAGCGCGCCATCGTGGCCGCCGACGAGCTGACGGGCTTCGTCGGCGCCTGCGCGCTGGTGCGGCCGTCGAAGAGCGTCCGCGATCTCCCGCCGGAGTCGGTGGTGAAGAAGATGAAGGACAAGGCCTTCGCGCGCTCCGTCGACCGGGAATACATCCGCACCGGCGCGGAGCTCGTGGGCATGCCGCTCCCGGAGCTCGTCGCGCTCGTCATCGCGGCGCAGGTGCCCATCGCCGACCGGATCGGCCTCGGGGGCGGGCCGGCCCCGGACCTGGGCGAGACGCCCGTGCCGCCGGAGCCGCCCGCGGGGTGACGCTCAGAACCGGTAGCCGAGGTACCCCTGGAGGAGGAGGCTGTCCATCCCCCTCGCGTGATGGCCCACGGGGTTGGCGCGTCGGGCGGGCGCTGCTATTCGACAGGGAAGTGAGCGACCGAGCCTCTCCGGAGCCGGCCTCGACCGGCCCCGCCCGCCCCAGCCTCGGAGACCGGTACGACCTCGAGTCGGGCCGCGTCTTCCTCGGCGGCGTGCAGGCCCTCGTGCGTCTTCCCTTCGAGCAGGCGCGCCGGGACCGTGCCGCGGGGCTGCGCATCGGCACCTTCGTGACGGGCTACCCGGGCTCTCCGCTGGGCGGGTACGACCTCGCGCTCTCGCAGGCCCTGCGCGGCCGCGAGGCGGCGGGGTTCGTCCACCGTCCGGCCCAGAACGAGGAGATGGCCGCGACGGCGCTCATGGGCACCCAGATGCTGGAGCGCTACCCGCACGGATCGTACGACGGCGTCGTCGGCTTCTGGTACGGCAAGGGCCCCGGCCTCGATCGCGCCGGCGACGCCGTCCGCCACGGCAACTACGCCGGCACGACGCGCCACGGCGCCGTGGTGGTCCTCTCCGGCGAGGACCACGAGGCCAAGAGCTCCACCATGCCCTTCGGGCAGGAGCACTACTTCGTGCACGCCGGCATGCCGGTGCTGCACCCGGCCTCGGTGGCCGAGTTCCTGGAGCTGGGCCTTCACGCCGTCGCGCTCTCGCGCTACGCCGGCCTGTGGGTGGCGATGAAGCTCGTGGGACAGCTCTGCGACGGCGGCGAGACCGTCGAGGTCGATCCCGCCCGGCCCGCCATCGCCATCCCCGAGCTGGCCATCGGCGGCC
>DATDDC010000674.1:0-8821 GCA_036523995.1 Anaeromyxobacter sp. | reverse complement strand
CCTCGCCATCGTGAACCCGAAGGACATCCGCGCCTACCCGCAGATCGACGAGGTCGAGCGGACGCTCGCCGAGGACCTCGTGTTCGACCGCCGGCCGGACGCGCTCACGCGCCTCATCGCCCACTTCGGCGAGAAGGGCGCGGAGAAGGCGCCCGCCACGGCGGATCTCCTCGCCGGCAAGAGCGTGGAGGAGCGGATCCACCTCCAGATCCTCCACCGCCGCCCGGAGGGGATCGAGGCGCTCCTCGACGACGCGCTCACGCGGCGGCCCGCGGTGGCGGTGCTGAACGAGATCCTGCTCCCCGCCATGAAGGACGTGGGGGACCGCTTCGGCGCGGGCGAGCTCATCCTGCCCTTCGTGCTCCAGTCCGCGGAGGTGATGAAGAAGGCCGTCGCCTACCTCGAGAAGTTCCTCGAGAAGAAGGAGGGGACGACGAAGGGCACCGTGGTGCTCGCCACCGTGTACGGAGACGTGCACGACATCGGCAAGAACCTCGTGAAGACCATCCTCACGAACAACGGCTTCACCGTGCACGACCTCGGCAAGCAGGTCCCCGTCGCCACCATCATCGAGAAGGCCGCCACCGTGAACGCCGACGCCATCGGCCTCTCGGCGCTCCTCGTCTCGACCTCGAAGCAGATGCCGTTCTGCGTGGAGGAGCTGCACCGGCGGAACCTCACCTTCCCGGTCCTCATCGGCGGCGCCGCCATCAACCGGCGCTTCGGCTATCGCACGCACTTCACGCAGGACGGGACGCCCTACGCCGGCGGCGTCTTCTACGCCAAGGACGCCTTCGAGGGGCTCGACATCGTCGAGTCGCTCGTGGACGCGGCGAAGCGGGACGGCCTCCGGCGCCAGGTCCTGCAGAAGGCCATCGCCCTGAAGGACTCGCCCCCCGAGGTGCCGCTGCCGGCCGCGCCGGCGCGCCGCTCCGACGTCCGCCCCGCGGCGAGGATCCCCGCCCCGCCGTTCTGGGGTCCCCGCGTCGTGCCGGCCGGGCAGATCGCGCTCGCCGATCTCTGGCCGCACCTCGACCTCGACGAGCTCTTCAAGCTGCAGTGGGGCGTGCGGGCCAAGGGCGCCGAGTACGAGCGCATGATCCGCGAGGAGTTCGGCCCGAAGCTCGAGGAGCTCAAGGCCGAGGCGCAGGCGAACGGCTGGCTCGTGCCGAAGGTCGTGTACGGCTACTTCCCCTGCCACGCGGAGGGGAACGACCTCGTCGTGCTCGACCCCGTCCACCGGAAGGCCGAGGTGGCGCGGCTCCGGCTCCCGCGGCAGCCGGACGACCGGAAGCTCTGCCTCGCAGACTGGTTCCGCGAGGAGAAGGGCGGCGACGTGTGCGCCTTCCAGGTCGTCACCGTGGGCGACCAGGCCTCGCGCATCGCCGACGCCGCGCAGGAGCGCGGCGACTACTCCCGCGGGCTCTTCGTCCACGGCCTCGCCGTCGAGGCCGCCGAGGCGCTCGCCGAGCACTGGCACCGCCGGGTCCGCAAAGAGCTCGGGATCCCCGACGGGCAGGGCAAGCGCTACTCCCCGGGCTATCCCTCCTGGCCGGAGCTCGGCGATCAGCGCCAGGTGTGGAAGCTCCTCGAGCCGGAGCGCGCCGTCGGCGTCTGGCTCACCGAGGCGAACCAGATGGTGCCCGAGCAGTCGACGTCCGCGATCGTGCTGCACCACCCGGACGCCATCTACTTCATCGTGCGCGGGGCCGAGCGAGCCGCCTGACGGGTCGGAGCGGGCGCGCCGGGACGGCTAGCTCTCGTCCCTCCGCCGATCGGCCGCGCTCGCGATGGGCTCGAGCTCGTCCCGCTCCAGCTTCACCGTGCCGAGCGACCCGGGGAGCGGCGTCAGCGCCGTTCCAGCGCCCGGCCCGCTCTCGGCGAGCCGGCGCAGGTTCTCGCGCGCGGTGAAGAAGCGTCCCAGCTTCAGGTCCTCGATGCGCATGTGCGCCTGGAGCGTCCGCGCCGCCCACTCCGCGGTCTCGAAGATCGCCTTCGCGTCGCGCCCGGCGTCGATGGCGGACCGGACGCCGTCCATGATCTCGGCGTGCATGCGGGTGTGCTCGCGCGCGCCCGGGTAGCCCGCCTCGAGCATCCACTCCTCCTCCTCGAAGTGGTGCGCCACGAGGTAGGTGTGGAGGAAGCGCAGCGCCGCGCGGACCTCGTCGACGCGGCCGTCCGAGACGGCGTTCGCGACGTGGCGGATGCGGCGCCAGATGTGCCGGTGATGGGCGTCGAGGAGATCGACGCCCACGCTCATGCTCTCTGTCCAGTCGGCGGTCACGCGGTCCCGGGTGACCTCGATCCTGGGGCACGGCGACCGCCCGCGCCATCGTGCTTGCGCGGGACAGATCCGCGTTTCGACTACTTGTGGTCAACGGTGGGCCACGAGGCCCCGGACGCTCACCTGCGGGCCGGCGCGCGCGCCCGGACGTCGAGCGGGAGCTGGAGCCCCGCCACGTCCACCCTTCCCGTGAGGTGGACGTCGACGTCGCCGCCCCGGCCCAGCAGCGTCGCGGCCCGCATGGCCGAGGACGGATCCATCTTGACCGGGATCTCCATCACCGCGCTGCCGCCGGCCGGCACGGGCTCGAGGCGGCCCACCTGCGCGCTCGCCACGTTGCTTCCGCCGAGCGCGACGGCGGTCTCGAGCCCGCCCGCCGGGATGGGGAAGCGGTTCGGGTTCGCGACCCGCAGGCGCACGACGAAGCCGACGCCGAACGACTCGAGCGAGAAGCCGCGCAGCGAGATCCCTTCCACGCCGATGCGCGGCAGCCTCGGGAGGTGAAGCGTGTCCGAGTGCGAGACGGGCAGATCCAGGACGCCGAGCGGCGTCCTCACGCCGACGGTGCCGGAGACCTGGTACGGCACCTCGTCCTTGCCGCTCGCGAGGAGCGAGGCGATCCCCGGCACGTCGCGGTAGCGCACGTGGACGGGGAGCGAGACCGGCGCCGTCCCGCTCGCGGGGATGGCGAGGCCGCCGGGCATGTCGCCCGAGGCGATGCGCGTGCCGTCCATCTCCACCGCCCACCCGGCGCGCGCGAGCTCGAGCCCGAACGCGTTCGGGTTCGAGAGATCGAAGAGGAGCGCCACGGTGGCGCCGTCGAAATCGAGCGACTGCACGCTCGCCGACCGGAAAGAGATCTTCGGCTCCTGCACGGCTGAGCGGGCGAGATCCTTGAGACCGGCACAGCTCAGAGAAGCTGCAACGAGCAGGAGAAGCAGCGATCGGAGGGCGACGGCGCGCATTCATTCCTTCCACGTGCGTGCGGCCGGAGCTGCGTCGGCCGGAAGTGGAAAACCGAGGGGATCCAGCGGGGAGGGACAGTGGACACGACGTGGACAGCCGCTTTTATATTTTACCACCGCGCTCCGACATCCCACGTCGATGCAGCGAGTGAGCGCATCACGTTCCAACGAATAGCACCGTGAGGGAGGCATGTTCGCGGACCACGCTGCGGTCCGGTGCGGAGCCGTCGAAGTTATCCACGGTGTTTCCACGTCGAATCCTCAGAGTTATCCCTATGAATTCATTGGCTAAAGCATCACTCGAGTGGTTGCGCTGTGCTAGCTTGCGCCGTCCATGCCCGAGCAAGATCCCGCGCGCCGGCAGGCCGAAGCGCCGCTTTTCCTCCGCACCGCGCGCGACCTGCCGCACAGCCTCGAGTCGGAGCAGGCGGTGCTCGGAGCCATCCTCGTGGAGGAGACGGCGTTCGATCAGGTCGCGGCCATGCTCAAGGCCGAGGACTTCTACCTGCTCGCCCACCAGCACGTGTACGCGACGTGCGAGGAGCTGGCGCGCGAGTCGAAGACGCTCGATCCGATCATCGTCCAGCAGCGCCTCGACGCGAAGGGGCTCCTCGGGAGCGCGGTGCCTCGCGAGCTGCCGCTCTCCCTCGGCCGCGCCATCGGCACCACCGCGAACGTCACGCACTACGCGCGCTCCATCCTGGAGCTGGCGCGGCTTCGCCGCATGATGCTCGTCGCCCAGGGGGTGGTCGAGCGCGGCTACGAGGCCGGCGCCAACGTGCAGTCGTTCCTCGACGGCGCGCAGCAGGACGTCTTCACCGCGGCCGCGGGCGTCGGCATCGAGACGCTGAAGGAGATCAAGGAGCCCGTGCTGCGGGCCCTCGACAACCTCGAGGCCGTCCAGAAGCGCGTCATGGCGGGCCTCTCGCCCATCACCGGGGTGGCCACCGGCATCGCGACGCTCGACAAGAACACCCTCGGCCTCCAGCCCGGGGCGCTCGTGGTGCTCGCCGCCCGCCCCTCGGTCGGCAAGACGGCCTTCGCCCTCAACATCGCCACGCACGCCGCCACGCGGGCCGGGAAGAAGGTCGCGTTCTTCTCGCTGGAGATGCCGTCGGAGCAGCTCGCCCTGCGCATGCTCGCCTCCGAGGCGAAGCTCGACTGGCGCAGGCTCTCGCAGGGCCAGCTCTCCTCCTACGACTGGCAGAAGATCCAGACGCACGGGGACCGCATCGCCCGCGCCAGCGTGTGGCTCGACGACAACTTCGTCCTCACGCCGGTGGAGCTCCGCTCGAAGTGCCGGAAGCTCAAGCGCGAGAACGGCGGCCTCGACCTCGTGGTGGTGGACTACCTCCAGCTCATGCACGCGCCCTCCGACCGGCCCAACCAGTCGCGCGAGCAGGAGATCGCCACCATCAGCCGCTCGCTCAAGTCGCTGGCGAAGGAGATCGAGTGCCCCATCCTGGCGCTCTCCCAGCTCAACCGCAGCGTGGAGAAGCGCAAGGGCGAGCCGCCCATGCTCTCCGACCTGCGCGAGTCCGGGGCCATCGAGCAGGACGCCGACGTCGTCATGTTCCTCCACCGGAACGAGGACGACTCGAAGGAGGCGCAGGCCGGCGCCACCGCCACCGACACGCTCGAGGTGCAGCTCATCGTGGCGAAGCAGCGCCAGGGCCCGACCTGCTCGATCCCGCTCGTCTTCTTCAAGACGACGACGTTCTTCGCCGAGATGGAGCGGCGGCGCGACGGCTGATCGCCGCGCCGCTACGCCGCGCCGTCCAGGTACGCCTCCACGATCCGCTTCGCCCCGCGCACCGCCTCCTCGAGCGAGGCGCCGCGCGCGAGGAGCCCGGCCGCCGCCGAGGCGAGGCGGCAGCCGGTGCCGCGCGCCGTTCCGGGCCTGCGCCGTCCGGCGAGCCGCACCACCCTCCGGCCCTCGACGAGGAGGTCCACGGGCGCGCCCGCGCGGTGTCCCCCCTTCACGAGCACGGCGCGGGCGGGGAGCCTCCTCGCCGCGCGGACGGCGGCGTCGTCCGTCGACACGTCGTCCCCGGTGAGGGCGGCGAGCTCGGGCAGGTTCGGGGTGGCGAGGCGCGAGAGCGCGAAGAGCGGGAAGAGCGCGTCGGCGGCGGCCTTTCCGGAGAGGTCCAGGAGGGCCGCGCCCGAGGAGGCGAGGAGGACCGGGTCCACCACGAGCGGAACGCGGCGGAGCGGCGCCTCGGCGAGCCGGCGCGCGAGGGCGCGCGCCAGGGCGCCCGTGCCGAGCATTCCCGTCTTCACCGCCCGCGGCCGCTCCCGGCCCTCGAGGAGCGCGTCGATCTGCGCGAGGAGGATGCCCTCGGTCGCGGGCTCGTAGCCGAGCGCGCCTCTCGGGCCCTGGGCGGTGAGCGCCGTCGCCACGGCCCAGCCGCGCGCGCCCGCGGCGGCGAGCGCCTCCAGGTCCGCGAGGAGCCCCGCCCCTCCGGAGGGATCGAGGCCGGCGACGACGAGGACATATGGGCGGGGGGACACTCGGGCTTCGCCCTCGCGCGGCGCGCGGTCATCGCCGCCCGTCCCGCGCCGCCTGGACGAGGCCGCGGTACAGGGCGAGCTGGCGCGCGTCGTGGCGCAGCGTGGCCTCGGGGTGCCATTGCACGCCGAGGGCGAAGGGCTGGTCCGGCAGCTCGATGGCCTCCACCACGCCGTCCGGCGCCCGCGCCGAGACGAGGACGCCGTGGCCGGGGTCCTTCACGGCCTGGTGATGGGTCGAGTTCACGGCTAGAGGACCCGCGCCGACGAGCGCCGCGAGGTGCGTGCCCGCCTGGACCACCGCCTCGTGCGAGGGCACGTCCTTCGGCGCGGGCTGCTCGTGCCCGGAGAGCCCGGCCTCCGACGCGAGGTCCTGGTACAGCGTCCCGCCTCGCACCACGTTGAGGAGCTGCATCCCTCCGCAGACGCCCAGCACCGGAAGGCGCGCCGCGAGGGCGGCCTCGAGGAGGTCCTTCTCGAAGGCCGTGCGCTCGGGCTTCGCGGGGCCGCAGGCCGGCCGGCGAGCCTCGCCGTACAGCTCCGGCGGGAGGTCGAAGTCGCCGCCCGTGAGGACGAGGCCGTCGAGGAGCGCGAGGTACGCGGCCGCGGCCTCGCGCGCGTGCGGGAGCAGGATGGGAAGGCCCCCCGCCGCGAGCACCGCGTCCACGTAGCTCGCCTTGAGGTCGTAGCGGCGGCCGGCCTCGTCGGCGTCGAGGGTGAGGCCGATGCGCGGGCGCGAGGTCACCGGGGCGTCCCCTCCCGCGCGGACCTACCGCTTTCGAAGGCCTCCGCGAGGCGGGCCGCGTTCTCCCGGGCGTCGCCCTTGCCGAAGATCGCCTCCACCACGGCCGCGCACGCGGCGCCCGCGCCCGCCACCTCGCCCACGTTGGTGACGTCGATGCCGCTGATCGCCACGACGGGCGCTCCCAGCCGGGCGCACACCTCGGAGAGGGCCGCGATGCCGCGGGGAGGGAGGGAGAGCGGCTTCGTGCGGGAGGCGAAGACCGGGCCGTAGCCGACGTGGTCGGCGCCGGCGGCGACGGCGGCGCGGGCCTCCTCGAGCGTCCGGCACGTCCGGCCCACGAGCCGCTCCGGGCCGAGGAGCCGGCGGGCCTCGGGAACGGGAAGGTCCTCGTCGCCCACGTGGACGCCGTCCGCGCCGGAGAGGAGGGCGAGATCGGCGCGGTCGTTCACGAGGACGAGCGCACGGCCCCTGGCGATGCCGACGACGCGCCGGGCGACGTCGAGGACCTCCCCGGCGGGCGCGTCCTTCACCCGGACCTGCACCGCGCAGGCCCCGCCCTCCACCGCCGCCCGGGCCTCCTCCGGCGATCGGACGAGCGCGTAGATCCCCCGGAGGCGGGCGCGCCGTGCGTCGGCGGGGTCGATCATCGGGCTTCGGGTAGCACGCGCTTGACGGCCCCGCAAGGCGCCGCATATTTTCCCGGCCTCCCAGAGGGACACAATGCCCGACTCGCACGACGACCGGATCCTCGACAAGCGCGTGGTGCACCGCTACGTGCGCAAGGGGACGGTGGACGAGAAAGAGTACGAGAAGCACATCAAGAACCTCCCGGACCTCGCCGACAGGGCGGCCCCGGTCGAGGCGTCGATCGAGGGCGAGGACCTCGACGACGAGGACGATGACTCCGAGGGCACCGCCTAGCGATCGCCGGCAGCGGGCCTCGGGCCGCGCCCTGGCCCTGGCGCTCTCCGCCGCCCTCCTCGCCGCCGCGCCCGCGGGCGCCATCCTCCCGCAAGCCGACGAGCGCCCGTCCGGCGCCCGCCGCACGCCGGTGGTGGCGGCGGTGGAGAGGGTGCGCGGCGCCGTGGTGAACGTGGCCGCGGAGGAGCTCGTCCGGTTTCGCGACCGGCGCTCGGGCTCCATGGCGGAGCTCCTCTTCGGGGAGATGTTCGAGCGGCCGCAGGTGCGGCGCGGCTACGCCGTCACCTCCCTCGGCTCGGGCGTCATCGTCTCGCCCGAGGGCTGGGTGCTCACGAACAACCACGTGATCGAGCGGGGCACCCGCTTCCGGGTGGGCCTCCTCGACGGGCGCGAGCTCCTCGCCAAGGTGGTGGGGGCCGATCCCTCCTCCGATCTCGCCGTGCTGAAGCTCGACGCGAAGGAGAGGCTGCCCTACGCCACCATGGGCAGCTCCGACGGCCTCCTCATCGGCGAGACGGTGATCGCCATCGGGAACCCGTTCGGCCTCTCCCACACCGTCACCACGGGCGTGGTCTCCGCCGTCCACCGGAACTTCAAGGCGGGCGACCGGATGCTCTTCGACTTCGTCCAGACCGACGCGTCCATCAACCCGGGAAACTCCGGCGGCGCGCTGCTCGACATCGAGGGCCGGCTCATCGGTGTGAACACCGCCATCCTGGGCGATCGCAACGCCGGCATCGGTTTCGCCATCCCCATCGACCGCGCCCGGCGCATCGCGGAGGACCTCATCGCGCACGGCGCCGTGCGGGAGGGGTACGTGGGCATCGCGGTGGAGGACCTGCCGGCGAAGGACGGGCGCCCGGACGCCTCGGGCGGCGTCGTCGTGACCGGCGTCGACGCGGGCTCGCCCGCCGAGCGCGCCGGGGTCCGCAAGGGCGACCTCGTCGACTCGGTGCAGGGCTTCACGCCGCAGAACGCGGAGGAGTTCCGCTTCCGGGTGCGCGACCTCGCCGTGGGCTCGACCGCGCGCCTGGAGGTGACGCGAAACGGGTCCCGCGTGCGCTTCCAGGTGAGCGCCATCGAGCTCTCGCCCGAGCGCGTCTCGGAGCTCGTGGCGCGGCGCACCGGCCTCACGCTGGGCGAGGAGCGCGGGCGGGGCGGAGCGCTCGTGGTGGTGAGGACGGTGGCCCCCCGCTCCCCCGCGGCCCGCGTCGGGCTGCAGGCGGGGGACCTCGTGCGCGAGGTGAACTCGACCGAGGTGAGCACGCTGGCGGAGTTCCGCCGGGCCGCCTCGCGGGCCCGCCGCTCCGGCGAGCTCGTGCTCCTCATCAAGCGCGGATTCGCCGCGGAGCGCATCGCCTTCGAGTTCGACTGACGCGAGCGGAGCGAGCGGGGAGA
>DATDDC010000673.1:0-2032 GCA_036523995.1 Anaeromyxobacter sp. | reverse complement strand
ATCCCAGCGGCGCGTCGGCCTCCGTGGAGGGGACGCCGGTGCCGAGCGCGGGCTTCTGGGACGTCTACAAGTCTCGCGGTGGCACCGAGGAAGGCGGGTGCACCACCGGGTCCACCGGCGCGCTCTCCATCCTCGCGACCGTGTCCCTCCTCGCGATACGGCGGAGGAAGCCGTGAAGGCGCTCCGACTGGCCGTCGCTCTCGTGGGGCTCGCCGTCGTCTCGGGATCGACGCGCGCGGAGTCGCCGCGCTATGGCTCGTTCGAGCTCGGAGCGGGCACCTACCGGCCGAACATCGACGCCCAGACCGGCCTCCAGGCTCCCTTGCCGTACCAGGACATCTTCGGATCTGGACGCGGCTGGATGTTCCGCGTCGGCATCTCGAGGGCCCTCTTCACGTATCCCGGAGCGCTCGAGCTCGGCTTCAGGACCGGCTACTACCGCGCCTCCGGGAGCTCGCGCCAGGTCGATCCGCTCACCGGCGCCATCACCGATCAGAAGTCCACCGACACGACGACGTTCAACATCGTCCCCACGAGCCTCACGCTCACCTACCGCTTCGACCTCCTCGCCGACCGCTACAACGTGCCGTTCGCGCCGTACGGGCGCGTGGCGCTCGAGCGCTACAACTGGTGGGCGTCGGCCGAGGGCTCGAGCACGAAGACCGGCGCCACGAACGGATACTCGTTCACCGGCGGCATCGCCTTCCTGCTCGACTTCCTCGACGCCGGCCTCGGCCGCGAGCTCGACGCGGACACCGGGATCAACCACACCTACCTGTTCTTCGACGTGACGAAGAGCTGGGTCAAGGACTTCGGGTCCTCGAAGAGCTGGGACCTCTCGGACGGGAAGGCCTCCCTGGCGTTCGGGATGATGTTCGTGTTCTGAGCAGGGCGACCGCGGTCTTACAGCTTCCGGTGCTTCAGCGCCGGCAGCTCCTGCCGCACGCGCTCGAGCCGGGCGCGGTTGAAGGGCGCGACGCACACGCCCTCGCCGTCCGGGCAGCGCGCCAGCACCACGCCCCACGGGTCCACGATCATGGCGTTGCCGAACGTCTGCCGGTTCGCCGAGTGGCGGCCGACCTGGGCGGGCGCCACGACGTAGGCGAGGTTCTCGATGGCCCGGGCGCGGACCAGCACCTCCCAGTGGTCCATGCCCGTGAAGAGCGTGAACGCCGACGGGATGGTGATGACCTCCGCGCCGAGGCTGGCGAGCTTCCGGTACAGCTCGGGGAAGCGCAGGTCGTAGCAGACGGTGAGGCCGATGCGGCCGAGCGCGGTCGGCGCGAGCACCACCTTGTCGCCCGGCACGACCACCTCGGACTCCGCGTACCGTGCGCCGTCGGGGATGTTCACGTCGAAGAGGTGGATCTTGCGGTACGCCGCCACGATGGAGCCGTCGTCGGCGATGACGGCGCTCGTGTTCGCCGTCATTCTCGGGTTCTGGGAGGCCTCCGCGATCGAGCCCGCCACGATGAAGAGGCCGCGCCGCTTCGCGAGCTCGCGGAGCGCACCCAGCGTGGGACCCTCGATCGTCTCGGCCGAGGCGAGCCGCCCCTCCTCGGGGCCCATGTAGGAGAAGTTCTCCGGGAGCGCGACGAGCCTCGCGCCGAGATCGGCCGCCTCGTTCACCAGCCGCAGGGCGGTCTCGACGTTCCTCGCGCGATCCGCCGTGGAGGTCATCTGGACCGCGCCCATCAGGTAGGCGGACGGAGGCATGCACCTCTCCTTACCATGTCCCGGTTAGACTTCACGAATGCGCCGCTTCTACACCACGTTCGACGCCGCGAGGCTCCTCGGCGTGTCCCTGCCGACGGTCGTGAACTGGATCAAGGCCCGGCGGCTCAAGGCGCACCGCACCCCCGGCGGACACCGGCGCATCGCGGCGGAGGACCTCGCCGCGTTCATGCTCCGGCACGGCATGCCCGTCCCGGGAGAGCTCTCGGGCGCGGCGCCGGAGCGGCGCCGGGCGCTCGTCATCGCGGAGTCGGGGCCGGGGCGGGAGGGGGCCGTGCGCCAGCTCGCCGCGCTGGGG
>DATDDC010000672.1:0-5176 GCA_036523995.1 Anaeromyxobacter sp. | reverse complement strand
CCGCGCCGCGATCGTGGACGGGCTCGCGCCGCTCCACCGGGGGCCTCGACGGAGCCGGCGCCGCGGTGAGCGGCGCGGCCTCGTCGGCCCGATCCCGCCGGCGAGGCGGGAAGGGAAGCACCTTCGGCTCCTCGTCGGCCGCGTTCGGCGCCGGCATCGCCTCCGAGCCGGCCGCCTCGAGCGAGATGGGCTCGGTGGGCTCCGCGGCGCCGGCAGCGGACGCGCCCCGCCCGGCCACCGGGCCGGCGAACCAGTCGATGCCCTCCGGCTCGGGGGGCGGACCTTCCGCGCGAGGCGGGCCCGGCGGCTGCGGCTCCGGCGCGATCGAGGCGAGCATCCCCGGGGCGGGAGTCAAGGCGATCGGGGCGGGCGCCTGCCCCGCCACCTCCTTGATGATCCCCTCGAAGAAGAGCTTCGAGATGACGCCCGCCGCGGCGAGGTCGTCGTAGTCCGCCTCCTCGATGACCTGGTCGAGCGTGCGCCGGCCGTCGAAGAGCTTGAGGAGCGCGTTGACGTCGTCGGGGATCTCGGCGAGCCGCTCGGCGAGCAGCGCGTAGTCGATCTCGAAGACCTTGTCGAGCGAGGGGAGCTGCTCGACGATGCGGCCCCACTCGTCGATGCGGCGCATGCCCTCCATGAGCAGGCCCTGCGTGGAGACCGGGATCTTCTCCTCGCGCTCGATGGGCCGGAACTCGATGGCGAACTCGCCCTCCTGCCAGTTGAGGAGCCGGTAGAAGGCGTTCTCCCCGCCGAGCTTCCCGAGCTCGCAGTCGAGGATGCGGCCGTCGCGGAAGTAGCAGACCGCCTCGAGCCCCCTGCGGCTCTTCACGTGCAGCGCGCCGGACTTCTTCCCCATCTCCAGCGTCTGGACGAGGTCCACGACGCCCATGTCCGACAGGTTCCCCGCGAAGCTCGCCTTGAGGTCCTTCTTCTCGAGCCGCTCCTTCTCCTTCTTCTCGAGGAGGATCTTCACCCGGGTGACGATCTCCTTGATGTAGATGGGCTTCGTCAGGTAGTCCTCGACGCCCAGCTCGAGCCCCTTCACCTTGAACTCCACCGACTTCTGGCCGGTGAGGAAGATGAAGGGCGTGCCGCGGAACCGCTCGTCGCCCTTCAGGCGCCGGCACAGCTCGAAGCCGTCCATCTCCGGCATCTTCGTGTCGGAGAGGATGAGGTCCGGAGGCGATATCTCGCACTTGGCGAGGGCGTCGGCGCCGTGCACCGCCGTCGTGACGGAGAAGCCCGCCTTCTTGAGCGAGACTTCCATCACGCGCAGCGATTTCGGGTCGCCGTCGACCAGGAGCAGGTGCTGCTTGGCCAATCCGTTGCCTTTCCGGGATCTCGAAGGCTCGACGGCAGGCCGCTCGAAGGCCCCGCCACCTCTCGCGATCACGCCCGAGAAAGCCGCGTTCGTCAAGAACGCGGGGGGCTTCCTCCACCCACCCTAGCGGCGCTTTTCGGCCCGGCGGGCCTCGGCGAGGCGCAGCTCCCGGACCGCGTCGGCGTTCCGCGGATTCGCCTTGATGGCCGACCGGAAATGGCGCTCGGCGCCGCCGTCGTCGCCCTCGTCGCGGGCGAGCACCCCCGCCACGTAGAAGGCGCGGTCGCAGGCGGCGTCCCGGGTCGCCTCGTCGAGGAGCTTGCGGGCCCGCTCCCGATCCCGGTGCGCCGGATCGGCGAGGCAGGCGAAGGCGAGCGCGGCCTGGTACTCGGCCTGCGGGTCCGCCCGGACCGCCGACTCGAGGAACCCCCGGGCGCGGGCGAAGTCGCGGGTGCGCAGGCACGCCTCGCCCTTCTGGAAGTCCACCCGGGCCGCCTCGGAGCGGACCGTCCGCTTTTCCCTGCGCGCCGCCAGGTACTCCGCCCGCTTGCGGTCGTCGGAGAGGGCCTCGTACGCCTCGTTCACCGCGGCGAAGAAGTCCTTCACCACCTCCTGGAGGTCGGCGAGCCCGGGGGAGGCGAAGCGGTCCGGGTGGAACTGCTTCGCCAGCGACAGGAACGCCTTCTTCACGTCCTCGCGGCCCGAGGTGTCGGGGATGCCGAGCCGCGCGAAGAAGTCGCGCTCCTTGGCGCGGGGCACGACGGCGAGGAGCGTGTCGCGGAGCTGTCGCTCCCCGGGGGTGGCGCCCTCCGGGGTCCCGGCGGAGCCCTCCTGCGCGCCGGGCGGCGGCTCCGCGGACCTTCCGGCGAACGGGCCGATGCCCATGTTGCGCATGGCCTGGTGGAGGAGGCGCTGCCGGCGGGAGCGCGCCTCGGCCGGATCGCTCCGCTGGGCGGGCCTGGGGGCGGGCGCGGGCGTGGACCGCCGCGGGGGCGGCGTCGCGCTTCCGCGGGACGGCTCCTGCGCGGCCGTTCCTTCACCCTCGGTATCCGTCCCGGCGAGGCCGAGGAGGACGATGCCCGCCAGCACGGCCCGCGCGCGCTCCGGCGGGACCGCCGAG
Source organism: Anaeromyxobacter sp. (assembly GCA_036523995.1). Classification (GTDB taxonomy): domain Bacteria; phylum Myxococcota; class Myxococcia; order Myxococcales; family Anaeromyxobacteraceae; genus Anaeromyxobacter. The sequence continues at coordinate 2,735 of DATDDC010000672.1, read as the reverse complement.
GGCGCGAAGAAGGCCTCGAGCCCGATGGGCGCCTCGAGCCGGGCCACGAGGGCGCGCTCCGCTTCGCTCCAGCGGAGCTCGTCCGCGACGTCGCGGTAGGCCGGGAACAGGCGCACGCCGCCCGTGGCGAGCGGCCGGAGGGCGGACGCGACCAGCGCCGCCGCCTGCGGGCGCTCGAGCGCGTCCACGACGGTGCGCACCGGCGAGAGCCGGCTCCCGCGGGTCCACTCGGGCACCGGGATGCTCTCGTCGAACGCGAACGGCGCCGACTCGAGCGCGGCGATGATGCCGAAGTAGCCGGCCTGCTGCTCCTCCAGCGCGCGCTCCACGTCGGCCTTCGACACCGCCCCCATCTCCACGAGGATCTCGCCCTGGGGACGCTTCGTCTCGGCCATGGCGGCGAGGCTCCTCGAGAGCGCGTCGATGTCGATGAGCCCCGCCTGGAGCAGCATCATCCCGAGCGGCCTGAACCCCAGGAAGACCTGCGCGCCCACGGGCCGGCCGTCGCGGAACCACAGCCGCGACGTCCCGCCGCCGTGCACGACCTCGAGGACGCCGGTGGCGCGCTGGATCGACGCTTCGAGCAGGACGGCGGCGAGCGGCGTCTGGGCGAGGTCGCCGGGCTCGCGGAGGAAGCTCATCCGGGCTTCATCTTACCCTTGTCTCGACGCGATCGAGGCGACGGCCGCGTACACCGCGACGCCGGCCGCGACGGCGAGATTGAGGCTGCGCTTTCCCTCCCGCATGGGGATCGTCACGCGTCGCTCGGGAAAGGCGGCGAGGAGCGCCGGAGGAAGCCCGAGCTGCTCCTGGCCGAAGACGAGGAAGTCGCCCGGCGAGAAGCGCACCTCGAAGAGGGTGCGACCGCCGCGACCGGTGAAGAGGTGCAGCTTTTCCGTTTGACCGCGGAGGGCGCACGCCTCAAATTCGGCCCAGTCGCGGTGGACCTCGGGGGAGACGTCCTCCCAGTAGTCGAGCCCGGCGCGACGGACCTCCTTCTCGCCGAGGGAGAAGCCGAGCGGTCCCACGAGGTGGAGCCGCGAGCCCGTCACGGCGCAGGTGCGGGCCACGTTGCCGGTGTTGGGCGGGATCTGGGGCGAGACGAGGACGACGCGAAGGGGCGGATCGACCGGGAGCCAGGGGGGCATGGGCGGCATCGGCATCGTGAACAACCCGCGCACGCGGCGCAACCTGCGCCGCCCCGGCATCGCCCGGCGGCTGCGCGAGCGGCTCGCGAACGACGGCGAGGTGCTCGACGCCTCGACCCCCGACGAGCTCGAGCGCGCGGTGGAGCGCTTCCGCTCGGCGCGCGTGGACGTCGTCGGCGTGAACGGCGGCGACGGCACCACGCACTACGTCGTCACCGCGTTCGCGCGGGCGTACGGGAAGGAGCCGCTCCCCAAGCTCCTCCTCCTCCGCGGCGGAGCCATGAACACGGTGGCGCGGGGCAACGGCGTCCGCGGCGGGCCGGAGGGCATCCTGCGCGAGGTCCTCATCCGGGTGCGGAGCGGAGCGCCGCTTCGCACGCGGGACCGGGACCTCCTGCGCGTCAGCGCCGACGGCGGGCCGGCGCGCTACGGCTTCATCTTCGGAACGGGCATCGTGGTCGCGTTCCTGGAAGCGTACTACGCCACGGGCCGGCCCTGCGCCGTCACCGCGGCCATGCTCGTGGCGCGGGCGGCCGGGTCGGCCCTCGTGAACGGACGGTTCGCACGGGCGCTCATGCGGCGCGAGGCCCTGCGCGTCGCCACCGACGGCGACGAGTGGCCGGACGGGAGCTACCTCGCCCTCGCCGCCGGCTCGACGCCGGACATCGGCCTCGGGTTCCGGCCCTTCGCGCGCTGCGACGAGCAGCCGGGGTTCTTCCACGCCGTCGGCGTGGTGGGTCCGCTCCCGCAGCTCGCCCTCGCGGTCGCGCGCATCCGGCGGGGCGCCCCGTGGCGGAGGCGGCTCGCCCAGGACGAGGTGGTTCGCACCCTCGTGGTGCAGGCGGAGCAGCCCCGCTTCACGGTGGACGGCGATCTCTACGGCGCGCAGCGATCGGTCACGGTCGAGACGGGACCCGCAGTGGAGATCGTCGTCCCGTGATAGGCTCCGCCGCGATGCGCCTCACCTGCTCCGGGACGAGCGACGTCGGCCGCAAGCGGACGCACAACGAGGACGCGTACCTCCTCCTCTCCGAGGAGAACCTCTACTGCGTCGCGGACGGGATGGGAGGGCACGCCTCCGGCGAGGTCGCCGCGCGCATCGCCGTGGAGGAGATGTCCGAGTTCTTCCGGATGACGGGGCGCGACGACGAGGCGACCTGGCCTTTCAAGATGGATCCGGCCCGCGCCTACGACGACAACCGGCTCCTCACCGGCGTGAAGCTCGCCAACCTGCGCATCTTCGAGCGCGCGGCCACCGACCAGCGGCTGCGCGGCATGGGCACGACGCTCGTCGCCGCGTCGTTCCCGAAGGGCGGGCGGACGCTCCTCGTCGGGCACGTCGGCGACAGCCGCGCCTACCTGTTCCGCAAGGGGGCGCTGCGCCAGCTCACCGAGGACCACTCGCTCCTCAACGACTACAAGAAGAGCCGCGCCCTCACCCCGGAGGAGATCGAGGCGTTCCCGCACAAGAACGTGATCGTGCGCGCGCTCGGGATGAAGGACGCGGTCCAGGTCGACCTGCTGCGCGAGGAGCTCCAGGACGGCGACGTCCTCCTCCTCTGCTCCGACGGGCTCTCGGGGATGGTG
>DATDDC010000671.1:0-4596 GCA_036523995.1 Anaeromyxobacter sp. | reverse complement strand
CGGCGAGGCGGTCAGCTACTGGGCGCTGGGTGAGATGGTGAAGGCACAGGCCGGCATCCTCGAGAGCGATGGCGCGGCCGAGGTCGAGGCCCCCTCGTTCACCTCGAAGCCCAGGAAGGCGGTGAACGTCGAGTAGAACATCCCGAGGGAGTGCGGGAAGCGGACCTCGCGGAAGGCGTCCAGCGTGCACGCTCCGCCCGGCGGGCGGAGGCCGCGCCCCACGGTGAGCGTCGCCCACTCCCCCACGCCGTCCGCCGTGAGGATGGCGGCCTCGCGCACCGGCGCGGTGAGGAACGCGGCCGCCGCGTGGGACTGGTGGTGCTCCGTGAAGAGGATCTTGCGCGCCGGCACGCCCAGGCGCGAGGCGATGATCCCCTTCACCCAGGCCTTCTCGCCGAGCGTGTTCTTCATGGCCCGGGGGAAGCTCCGCCAGGAGCGCGGGAAGGCCCGGAGCGCGGTGACGAGGATGCGCTCGAGCTTCAGCATCGGCTTCTCGTAGAAGACCACCGCGTCGAGCTCGCCCGGCTCGAGCCCCGCCTCCTCGAGGCACCACTCGATGGCCGCGAGCGGGAAGGACGCGTCGTTCTTCCGCCTGGAGAGCCGCTCCTCCTGGACGGCGCACACCGGCACGCCGTCCACCACCACCGCCGCGGCGGAGTCGTGGTAGTGCGCGGAGACGCCGAGGATGCGCATGGCGTCAGTACTGGCTCCGGAGGGCCGCCCCGGCCGCGCGCCGCATCGGCTCGCTCCAGCCCGGGCGCTCCCGGCGCGCCGCGCGCTTCGCCAGGAACGCGAAGAGGGGCAGGACGACGAAGTACTGGGCGAGGAGGACGACCGTGCCGAGGAGTCCCGCGACGGCCGTGGCGAGCCGGAGGTAGCCCTTCCACAGGCGCGCCGCGCGCGCCAGCCACAGATGACGGCGGTGCCGCTCGGGCGCGACGCGCTCGAGCTGGGTTCGCGTGTAGCGCATGTGGAACACCTCGTCGCGCAGGATGCGGCGGAAGACCTCCCGCGTCTCCTCGTCCGCGATGACGTCGCTGTAGACGGCGAAGCGGGCCGCCGCGGTCTTCTCGGAGAGGTGGAGGAAGGCGAGGAGCGACGCGTCGCCCTCCTCCCCGACGCGCAGGTCGTCGCCGCCGCGCTCGCCCGGCGTGAGCCAGCGCGCCTCGAAGGGCGCGGGCCCCCGGCCTCCGAGACCGGCGAGCATGGCGCGCCCGCGCGTCCGCAGGAGCTCGGCGTGGCGGCGCTCGTCCTCGGAGTGGCGCAGGAAGAGCTTCCGCAGGAGGGGGTCGCCGGTGAGCTCCGCGGCGCGGGAGAGGTCGCGGCCGCCGTCCGCCTCGGTGACCGCGAACGTCAGGAGCTTGCGCGCGCGGCGATGGGCGTCCCGCCACACCCAACGGTGAACGGGGCGAAGGAGTCGTTCCACGGAGGGCGCGCGGCGCTCGTCCATCCCGATTACATGGCGGGTCGCCGCCGTGGCGGACACGCTCTCTAAGGGCATTCACGTGCCGAGAAAGACGGCGCGGGCGGTGGGCCTCGCGGCGCGGGCGCTCACCACCCTCGCCGGAGCGGCCCTCGTCGGGTGGTCCGCGATCGCCGACGGGCACTGGGCGGAGCGGCACCTCCTTCCCGCGTACTGCGCCACGAACCGCGCCGAGTGGGCCTTCGCGCGCGGCGTCGCGTGGATCGCGGCGGCGCTCGGCGTCGCCGCCATCTGGAAGCTCGCGCCCGCCCTGGCATCGCGAGTGGAGCGCGCCTCCCTCCGCGGCCGGGCCGGCGCGCTCGCGGGGATCGCCGTCGCGGTGGCGGCGTCGCTCGCCGTCGGCGAGGCGATCGCGAGGAGGACCCACGATCGCGTGATGCTGGGCGGGCGCATCCCGGCCGCCGGCGAGCGCGAGGCGCCGATGACGCGCGTCGACGCCCGGCTCGGCTGGTCGTACTTGCCGGGTCGCACCACCTGGACCCGCATGGGCGGCCGCGCCGTCGCCTACGCCATCGACCTGGACGGCGATCGAGCCGCCTCGAGCGCCGGCCGTCCGGATCCGGCGCGGTCCACGATCCTCTTCGCCGGCGAGTCGATCGCCTTCGGGTACGGGCTCCCCTGGGAGGAGACTTTCCCCTACCTCGTCGGCCGCGACCTCGGCGTCCAGCAGGTGAACCTGGCCGTCGTCGGATACGGGAGCGACCAGGCCCACCTGCGCGTGCTCGACGCGCTCCCGCGCTTCGCTCGGCCCCTCGCCGTCGTGACGGTCTTCATCCCCGCCCAGATGAGGCGCAACGTCGAGCCCTGGCGTCCCCGCCTCGCGCTCGGTCCGGGCGGGGCGCTCGTCCCGGTGCCGGCCTCGGGCGGAGCGAGGCTCACGAGGCTCCTCGCCGAGCTGCCCTTCCGCGGCGAGGAGGGCCTGGCGGTGACCGCGGCCGTCCTGCGCGCGACGGCCGAGGCGGCGCGCGCCCGCGGTGCGCTCCCCCTGTTCGTGGTGACGAACTACGGCGCGGCGTGCCTCCGCCAGGACGGCGAGCCGTGGATCGTGGACGAGCTCTTCGTCCGGCAGGGGCTGCCGTTCGTGCGCGTCGACCTCGAGGGCGAGGACCTCCTGCCGGAGGCCTTCGAGCGGCACCCCGGCCCCCGCGGCGCGCGCAAGATCGCGCGGGCCGTCGAGCTCGCGCTGTCGCAGCGCCTGGGCCTGCGCCTCCTCGAGACCGCCTTCTAGATCCCCGCCCCTCGCTCCACGGGGAGGAGGCGTTCGGGATGCGCCAGCTCCTTCAGCGTGCGCTCGGGCACGTCGTTGCGCACCACCGACAGCGTCCCGTCGGGCTCCAGCACCACCTGCTTGCAGTCCGAGATCCGCATGATGCCCTGCTTGCGCAGCGCCGAACGCAGCTCCGCGACCGTGAGGAGCTCGCGCCGCAGCGCGCCCAGGTGGATCTTGCCGTCGGTGACGATGCGCAGGGGATTCCCCTGGACGAGCGTCTCGAAGCGGCGCCAGCGCCACGTGGCGAACGCCACCCCCCAGTTCAGGAGGAGGAGCGTGGCGGCGCTCACGAGCCCGCCCGCGAGCGAGTTGTCGCCCGCGTTGAGCGAGTTCTGGACGGCGTTCGAGATGACGAGCAGGAGGACGAGATCGAAGCTCGTCATCTGCGCCAGCTCGCGGCGCCCGGCGATGCGCAGCGCGACGACGAGGAAGCCGTAGACGACCGCGGCGCGGACGACGAGCAGCACGAGGGGCGTTTCGGGCGCGAGGAAGTGGGGCATCGGTGGAGCATACCGGCGCCCGCGCCACGCGCTCCGGCCGCGATCGGGAACTCGACCCGATCGCGGCCCCGACCGCTCCCGCGTGGAGGCGGTCAGCCCTCCTTCTTGGCCGGCGCGGCGGCGGGCGTGGACTTCCCGCCGTCGAGGTAGCTGCGAAGCTCGCGCGCGTAGCTCTCGTTCCAGGCGCGGAGGTTGTCGGTGAGGAGCTGGATGAGCCCGGACACCGTGGTGATGGGGAGGAACACCTTCGCGGCGGGCTGCACCTCGAGCGTCACGTCGATGAAGCCGCCGGCGGGCCGGTCCTTCTGGGACTGGATCTGCTCCTGCACCGACGGCGCCTCGAGCGCGTCGGAGGGAACGGAATAGAACGTCGCGACGAACCCGCCGAGCTCCTGCGCGATGGAGACGACGTTCGCCGCGAGCGCCGGCTGCGCCTGCCCCGCCTCGTTGGACGTGACGCGCGTGCGGATGGGTGGGTTGACGGAGGCCTCGGGCTTGTTCGCCATCTCTTGCTCCTGTGCGGGGGGTCGCTGCTCGACCCCCAGCCTACCAAGCGTGAGCGCCGGAGCGGAGAGCTTCGATGCACCGATCCCGCGGGACAGGGACCCGCGCCCGTTCAGGAATCGAACGCCTCGCCCACGCCTCAGCCCCAAATAGGTATTATGGAGCCGCAATGCCTCCATCCGAGAGGCGGTCCCTCTCCCTCGGCTACGGCTGGGTCATCGTCGCGACCGGCACGCTCACCATCCTCGCGTGCCTGGGCTTCGGCCGGTTCGCGCTCGGCATGATCCTGCCGTCCATGGGATCCGGCCTCGGGCTCTCCTACGGGCAGCTCGGGACCATCGGGACGGCGAACTTCGTCGGCTACCTCGCCGCGGTGCTCGTGGCCCGGCCGCTCGCGGCGCGCATGGGCTCGCGCCTGCTCATCTCGCTCGCCCTCCTCGTCGTGGGCGGCTCGATGCTCCTCGTGAGCCGGGCGGCGAGCTTCGGCGTGCTCGCCGCCCTCTATGCCGTGACCGGGTTCGGCAGCGGGGCGGCGAACGTCCCCATGATGGCGCTCGTGGCGCAGTGGTTCGAGCCCGCCCGGCGCGGGAGGGCGGCCGGGTTCGTGGCCATCGGGAGCGGCTTCGGGATCATCGCGTCCGGGAAGCTCATACCGTACGTGAACCGCGTCGTGGGGCCGGACGGGTGGCGCACGAACTGGCTCGTCCTCGGGCTGTGCGTGACCGCGATCGCGATCCTGGCGCTCGTCCTCCTGCGCAACCCGCCCGCGCGCGCGGCCCCAGCCCGCGCTCCCGGCGCGGGCCCCACCGCGAGCGCGCCGCATCCGGCCGCGGGGCCGG
>DATDDC010000670.1:0-13041 GCA_036523995.1 Anaeromyxobacter sp. | reverse complement strand
CGTGGAGATGCACGCCTCGGCCACCTACCAGGTGTTCATGCTCGGGTTCACCCCGGGCTTCCCCTACCTCGGCGGCCTGCCGCCGCGCCTCGAGACGCCGCGGCTCGAGGCGCCGCGCGAGCGCGTCGCCGCGGGCTCCGTCGGCATCGGCGGCGCGCAGACCGGCATCTACCCGGTGGAGAGCCCCGGCGGATGGCGCATCATCGCGCGAACCCCGCTCCGCCTCTTCGATCCGGGGGCGGCCTGGCCCTTCCTGCTCGCGCCCGGGGACCGCCTGCGCTTCGCGCCGATCGAGCGCGGCGAGTTCGAGGACGTCGCCCGGCGCGTGGCCGCCCGGGCCTACGCGCCACGGATCGGCTCCGGCGGAGGGGCAGCGTGATCTCGGTCGCGAAGGCGGGCCTCCTCTCCACCATCCAGGACGAGGGCCGCCCCGGCCACCTCGCCTTCGGCGTGCCGCTCTCCGGCGCCATGGACGGCGAGGCCTACGCGCTCGCGAACCTGCTCGCCGGGAACGCCCCGGGCGCGGCGGCCATCGAGATGACGCTCCTCGGCGGCACCTTCCGGTTCGAGGACGCCGCGTACGTCGGGATCGCCGGCGCCGAGATGGAGGCCTCGCTCGACGGCGAGCGGATGCCGACCGGCTCCGCCTTCCCCGTGCCGCGGGGAGGCGTGCTCGCCTTCTCGTCGGCGCTCTCGGGCTGCCGCGCGTACCTCGCCGTCCGGGGCGGCATCGACGTTCCGCCTTTCCTGGGGAGCCGCTCGACGTACACCCGCGGCGGGGTCGGAGGGCTCCACGGACGCCCCCTCGCCTCGGGCGACCGCATCCCCGTGGGCCCGGCCCCGCCCGCGCCGCCCCCGAGGGAGGTGCCCCCCCGGCACCTGCCGCGGTACGAGGGCGGGATCTCGCTCCGGGTCCTGCTCGGCCCGCAGGACGACCGCTTCGCGCCGGAAGGGCTGGCGGCCTTCCTCGGCTCCGCTTACAGCGTGACCAACCGGAACGACCGCATGGGCTACCGGCTCGAGGGCCCCGCCATCCGGCACCGCGGAGGGCCCGACATCGTGAGCGACGCGCTCCTGCCCGGGGCGGTCCAGGTGCCGGGGAGCGGCATGCCCATCGTCATGATGGCGGACGCGCAGACCGTCGGCGGCTACGCCAAGATCGCCGCGGTCATCGCGGCCGACCTGCCCAGGCTGGCGCAGGCGCGGCGGGGCGATGCGGTGCGCTTCGTCGCGTGCAGCCAGGCGGAGGCGGTGCGGGCGCTCCGGAAGGCCCGCGATCGCCTCGCCGCCATCGCGGCCGAGCTCGGGGGCCGGAGGCAAGGGCCATGACCACCATCGACCTGAACTGCGACATGGGCGAGGGCGAGCCGTCCGACGCGCGCATCATGCCGTTCATCACCTCGGCGAACGTGGCCTGTGGCTTCCACGCCGGCGACGCCGCGACCATGCGGCGCACGGTCCGCCTGGCGCGCGAGCACGGCGTCTCGGTGGGCGCCCACCCCTCGTACCTCGACCGCGAGGGGTTCGGCCGGCGAGCGCTCGACGTGCCGCCGGAGCGGGTGCGCGACGAGGTCGTCTACCAGATCGGCGCGCTCTGGGGCGTCTGCCGCGCGGAGGGCGTTCGCCTCGCGCACGTGAAGCCGCACGGGGCGCTCTACAACTCCGCGGCGGCCGACCCCGCCCTGGCCCAGGCCATCTGCGACGCCGTGCGCGCCGTCGATCCGTCGCTCGTCCTCGTATGCCTGGCCGGTTCGCGGATGGCGGAGCTGGCCCGCAAGCTCGGGCTCGCCTGCGCGGAGGAGGCCTTCGCGGACCGCGCCTACACGAGCGGCGGGGCGCTCGTCTCCCGGAGCGCGCCGGGCGCGGTCATCCAGGACGCGCGGGAGGTCTCGAATCGCGCCGTGCGGATCGTGCGGGAGCAGCGCATCACGTCGATCGACGGCGCCACGCTCTCCCTCCGCGCGCAGACGCTGTGCGTGCACGGCGACACGCCGGGGGCCGAGAAGCTCGTCGCCGCCATCCGGGCGCGGCTCGACACCGAGGGGATCGCGGTGAGGCCGTTGCCGCCGCACCCCTGAACGGGGCCCTCGCCGCATCGCGGCGCCGGTTCCGCGTTGACGGCGTGCGCGCGGTGAGGAACAAGATTCGGGTCTCGGTCTTTCGGACGCAGCGTCGCCCCCCTTCGACGGAGGTGTGCCGTGAATCGCGCGCTCGTTTCGCTCCTCGCCCTCTCCCTCTCGCTCGGCTCCTCGACCCCCGCCGCGGCGCAGGAGGAGATCCGCATCGGCGTCCTCTACCCGCTCACCGGAGCCGCCGCCTCCACCGGCCTCGAGCTCAAGAACGCAGCCGAGCTGGCGGCCGAGATCGTGAACGCCGACATGAAGGACCTGCCGCTCCCGCTCGCGCCGGGGGTGGGCCTCCCGAACCTCAAGAACGCGAAGGTGAAGCTCGTCTTCGCGGACCACCAGGGCAACCCGCAGGTCGGCGCCAGCGAGGCGGAGCGGCTCATCACGCAGGAGAAGGTGGTCGCCATCCTGGGCTGCTACTTCAGCGCCGTGACCGCCACCGCGAGCCAGGTCGCCGAGCGGCAGGGCGTGCCGTTCCTCAACGCCGACTCCACCTCGTCGACGCTCACGCAGCGCGGCTTCAAGTGGTTCTTCCGCACGACGCCGCACGACGAGCTGTTCGTCCACAACTTCTTCGCCTTCCTGAAGGACGTGGCGGCGAAGAAGAAGATCCAGGTGAAGACGCTCGCGGTCCTGAACGAGAACACGCTCTGGGGCGTCGAGACGGCGAAGCTCGAGGAGAAGCTCGCGGGCGAGCAGGGCTACAAGCTCACCGAGAAGATCCTCTATCCCGCGAAGAGCACCCAGCTCACCTCCGAGGTGCAGCGCATCAAGGGCGCCAGCGCCGACGTGGTGATGCAGTCGTCTTACCTGGGCGACGCCATCCTCGCCATGAAGACCTACAAGGACCTCGGCTACACGCCGGCCGCGATCCTCGCCAACGACGCCGGCTTCAACGACTCCGAGTTCCTGAAGACGCTCGGCAAGGACGGCGAGTACATCCTCTCGCGCGAGGTGTGGGCGCTCGACCTCGCGGCGCAGAAGCCGCTCATCAAGCGCGTGAACGACATGCTGCAGGAGCGCTACAAGGTGAACTTCAACGGCAACTCGGCGCGCGCCTTCACCGGGATCCTCACGCTCGCCGACGCCATCAACCGCGCCGGCTCGACGAAGCCCGAGGCCATCCAGAAGGCGCTCCGCGAGACCAACATCCCGGGCGACAAGCTCATCATGCCCTGGGACGGCATCCAGTTCGACGAGACCGGCCAGAACAAGCTCGGCGCCGGGATCATCGTCCAGGTCCAGCAGGGCAAGTACGTGACGGTGTGGCCCTTCAAGCTCGCCTCGAAGGACATCGTCTGGCCCATGCCGCCGTGGAGCAAGCGCTGAGCGTCGAGATCCTCGTCCAGACGCTCCTCTCCGGCGTCCTCATCGGCCTCGTCTACGCGCTCGTCGCGGTGGGCCTCACGCTCATCTTCGGCGTGATGGACATCGTGAACTTCGCGCACGGCGAGTTCCTCATGCTCGGCATGTACGCGAGCTTCTGGGGCTGGGCCCTCTTCCGCCTCGATCCCGTCGTCACGCTCCCCCTGACGGCCGTCCTCCTCTTCGCCTTCGGCGCGGCGGTGTACCGCCTCGTCATCCGCCGCATCATCGCGGCGCCCATGCTCTCGCAGATCTTCACGACCTTCGGGCTCATGATCCTCCTGCGGGGCGCGGCGCAGTACCTGTGGAAGCCGGACTTCCGGAGCGTGGAGTCGACGATCGTCTCCGGGCGCGTGACGCTCCTCGGCCTGCCCTTCGGGCTGCCCCAGGTCGTGGCGGCCGCGGGGGCGGTCCTCACCACGGCGGGCGTGTGGTGGTTCATGCGCTCCACGCGGACGGGCGCCGCGCTCGAGGCGACCGCCGCCGACAAGGAGGCCGCCGCGCTCATGGGCATCGACGCGCAGCGCATGTTCGCGATCGCCTGGGGGATCGGCGCCGCCTGCGCCGGCGTGGCCGGCGCGCTCCTCGCCACGTACTTCCCGGTCTTCCCCGAGGTGGGCGCGAACTTCATCCTCATCGCCTTCGTGCTCGTGGCGCTGGGCGGCTTCGGGAGCGTCATCGGCGCGCTCTGGGCCGGGATCCTCGTGGGGGTCGTGGAGGTGCTGGGCGGGTTCCTGGTCGGGCCGGCGTACAAGCTCGTCCTGGTGCTCGCGCTCTACCTCGTCGTCGTGTGGCTCCGGCCCCACGGGCTCATGGGACGGGCATGAGCCGGCTGCCCTCGCGCCGCCGCCTCCTCGCGATCGCCGCGGCGGCCGTCGTCGCGTCGCTGCTCCCGCTCGTCGTGAAGGCGCCCGCGGCCCAGAACACCGCCATCCTCATGCTCATGACGGCGCAGCTCGGCGTCGCCTGGAACCTCCTCGGCGGCTACGCCGGGCAGGTCTCGCTCGGCCACGCCGCCTTCTTCGGCTGCGGCGCGTACGTCTCCACGTTCCTGCTCCTCCGCCTCGGGCTCTCCCCGTGGCTGGGGATGGCGGCCGGGGCGGTCGCGGCGGCCGCGCTCTCGATGGTCATCGGCTGGCCGTGCTTCCGCCTCCGCGGCCACTACTTCGCCATGGCCACGATCGCGGTGGGCGAGATCGTGCAGGCGGTGGTGGCGAACTGGGACGCGCTCGGCGGCGCCGTCGGGCTCTACCTGCCGGTCGCCGAGGCGGGATGGCGCGGCCTCGTGTGGAACACCACCAAGCTGCCCTACTACTACGTCGCGCTCGGGCTGCTCGTCCTCACGCTCCTCGTCTCGGCCGCCGTGGTGCGGAGCCACGTCGGCTACTACCTCCGCGCCATCAAGGACGAGCCGGACGCCGCGCGCAGCCTGGGCGTCTCGCTCACCCGCTACAAGCTCGTCGCCATCGCGCTGTCGAGCGCGCTGACGGCCGCGGGCGGGACGCTCTACGCGCAGAAGGAGCTGTACATCGATCCCGGCTCGGTGCTCCCCACCGCGCTCTCCATCAAGGTGGCGCTGGTCGCCATCCTGGGAGGCGTCTCGACCCTGTCCGGGCCCATCGTGGGCGCGGTGGTGCTCACCGCCATCGAGGAGGGATCGCGCCGGGCCTTCGGCGGCACCGGGCGCGGCACCGACCTCGTCATCTACGGGCTCCTCATCATCGCCGTGGCGGTGTTCCGGCCGGCGGGGATCCTCGGCATCCTGGAGCGCCGCCGCCACCTTGCGGCCCGGGGCGAGGAGCCGCGGCCGGCGCCGGCCGCGGGAGGGCAGGGGACGTGACGCTCCTCGAGGTGCGCGAGCTCACGAAGCGCTTCGGCGGCCTCGTCGCCACGGACGGCGTCTCCTTCTCGCTCGGCGCGGGCGAGATCCTCGGCCTCATCGGGCCGAACGGGGCGGGCAAGACCACGCTCTTCAACTGCGTCGCGGGCGCCTTCGCGCCGACGCGCGGCGAGATCCGCCTCGAGGGCGAGGCCATCGGGGGGCTGCCGCCCGAGCGGGTGGCCGCCCTCGGCGTGGCGCGCACCTTCCAGATCGTGCGCATCTTCCGCTCGCTCACCGTCGTCGAGAACGTGATGGTGGGCGCCATGCTGCGCGAGAAGGGAATCGCCGCGGCGGAGCGGATCGCGCTCGACACGCTCGCCTTCACCGGGCTGGAGCGGAGCGCGGGCGATCCCGCCTCGCTCCTCACCGTGGCGGAGCAGAAGCGGCTCGAGGTGGCGCGGGCGCTCGCCACGAGGCCGAGGCTCCTCCTCCTCGACGAGGTCATGGCGGGCCTCACGCCCTCGGAGGTCGGCGAGGCGGTGGACCTCGTGCGCCGCATCCGCGCGCGCGGGATCGCCTGCATCGTGGTCGAGCACGTGATGGAGGGGATCATGCCGCTCGCGGACCGCATCCTCGTCCTCGATCGCGGGCGCAAGATCGCCGAGGGCACGCCCGCCGCCGTGGCGGCGGATCCCGCCGTGATCGAGGCGTACCTGGGAGACGGCGGCCGTGCTCCGGGTCCGTGACGTCCAGATCTGCCACGGGCGCGTCCCCGCGGTGCACGACGTCTCGCTCGACGTCGAGGCGGGCCGGATCGTGGCCATCGTCGGCGCGAACGGCAGCGGGAAGTCGACGCTGCTCCGCGCCATCGCCGGCCTGAACCCCATCTCGCGCGGCCAGATCCTCCTCGAGGGCCGGCCGGTGGAGCGGCTGCCCGCCCACCGGCGCGTCCGGCTCGGGCTCGCGCTCGTCCCCGAGGGGCGCCACCTCTTCCCGCGCCTCACGGTGCAGCGGAACCTCGAGCTCGGCGCCTACGCCCGGCGCGACCGCGCCGGGATCGCCGCCTCGCTGGAGCGGGTCTACGGGATCTTCCCGGTCCTGGCGGACCGCCGGGCCCAGGCGGCGGGCACGCTCTCCGGCGGGGAGCAGCAGATGGTCGCCATCGCGCGCGGCCTCATGTCGAGCCCGAGGCTCCTCATGCTGGACGAGCCGTCCTGGGGGATCGCGCCCATCCTCGTGAACAAGATCTTCGAGACCATCGCGGCCATCCACCGGGCAGGGGTCTCGATCCTGCTCGTCGAGCAGAACGTGCCGCGGGCGCTCTCCCTGGCGGACCGCGCCTACGTGCTCCAGACCGGGCGGGTGGTGCTCCAGGGGACCGGCGCCGAGCTGCTGGGGAGCGATCTCGTGAAGCGCGCCTACCTCGCCCTGTAGTAGGAAAGCGTCCATGGATGCCGCGAAGAGGGACCTCTCGCCCGCCGAGCTGCGGGAGGCGTGCCGCGAAGGCCGCTTCGCGAAGCCGACGGCGGGCGTGGCGCACGGGTTCGTGCAGGCGAACCTCATGGTGGTTCCCGCGGAGGCGGCGTTCGACTTCCTCCTCTTCTGCCAGCGGAACCCGAAGCCCTGTCCCGTCGTGGAGGTGGTCGAGGCGGGGCGGGTGGAGCCCGCCTGCGCGCCCGGCGCGGATCTTCGCCGCGACCTCCCGCGCTACCGCGTCTACCGCGAAGGCCGGCTCGCGGAGGAGACGGCGGACGTGACGCGGCACTGGCGCGGCGATCTCGTCTCGTTCCTCATCGGGTGCAGCTTCTCCTTCGAGGAGGCGCTGCTCGAGGCGGGCGTACCGCTCCGGCACGTGGAGTGCGGCTGCAACGTGCCCATGTACCGGACGGCGCGGCCCTGCGCGCCCGCCGGGCGGTTCCAGGGCCCGCTCGTCGTGTCGATGCGGCCCATACCCGCCGAGAAGGTGCCGCTCGCCGTGCAGGTGACCGCGCGGTTCGAGCGCGTGCACGGCGCCCCCGTCCACGTCGGCGCGCCGGAGGCGCTCGGCATCGCGGACCTCTCGCGGCCGGACCACGGCGACCCGGTGGACGTCCGCCCGGGCGAGCTGCCCGTGTTCTGGGCCTGCGGGGTCACGCCGCAGGAGGTCGCGCTCGCGAGCCGGCTGCCGTTCTGCATCACGCACGCGCCCGGGCACATGTTCGTCACGGATCTGAGGAATGCGGACCTCGCCCGCCAGTGACATCGCTCCGTGCCGGTGCCCGTACGGCCCGAGGCCTGACGCCTGAAGCCCGAGGCCGAAACAGCCGCGCCGGCCCCCGCAGGCCGCGACGCCTACGCGGCCCTCCGCTCCCGCGGCTACCGCGCCTACCTCGCCTCCATCGGGGCGGTGTCGCTCGCCACCCAGATCCAGAGCGCGGTCCTCGGCTGGCAGGTGTACGCGATCACGGGCGAGCCGCTCTCGCTCGGCCTCGTGGGGCTGGCCGAGGCGCTCCCGTTCCTCTCCCTCACGCTGGTGGGCGGCTGGGCGGCGGACCGCTTCGACCGGCGGCGGCTCGTCCTCCTCGCACTGGCGCTCGTGTGCGCGAGCGGCGCGTCGCTGCTCGCCGTGAGCGCGGCGGGCCCGCGCTCGGTGCTGCCGCTCTATGCCGCGCAGGCGCTCGCCGGCGTGGGACGCGCCTTCTTCCGGCCCGCGTCGTGGGCGCTCGGGACCCAGCTCGTCGCGCGCGAGAGCTACCACAACGCGGCCGCCTGGCGGTCGACCACGTTCTACGTGGCGACGGTGCTCGGCCCGGCGGTGGGCGGCGCGCTGATGGCCGCGGGCGGGCCGAGCCTCGCCTACGCGGTCGTCGTGTCCCTGTTCGCCGTCGGGATCGCCACGGTGGCCGGCATCGCGGCGCCGCGCCGGACCCCGGAGCCGCGCACGCGCCTCATCCCGGAGCTCGCCGACGGCGTGCGCTTCGTGCTCCGCGAGCCGCTCCTCCTCGGCGCCATGAGCCTCGACATGTTCGCCGTGCTCTTCGGCGGCGCGACCGCGCTCCTCCCGGTGTTCGCGCGCGACGTGCTCCACGTCGGCGAGGTCGGCTTCGGCCTGCTGCGCGCCGCGCCCGCCGCCGGGTCCATCGCCATGTCGCTCTTCCTGGCGCGCTTCGGCCACTTCCGCCGCGCCGGGCGGGCCCTGCTCTGGGCCGTCGCGCTCTTCGGGCTCTCCTGGATGGCGTTCGGGGTCTCGCGGTCCTTCGCCCTCTCGCTCGCCATCCTCGCCGCCGGCGGCGCGCTCGACAACGTGTCCGTCGTGCTCCGCTCCACGCTCCTCCAGACGTTCACGCCGCAGGACAAGATGGGTCGCGTCGCCGCCGTGAACGGCTTCTTCATCGGCTCGTCCAACGAGATCGGCGCCTTCGAGAGCGGCGTCGCCGCGCGGCTCGTGGGCGTCGTGCCGTCGGTGCTGCTCGGGGGCGCGCTGACGCTCGTGACCGTCGCGGTCGTGGCCTGGCGGGCGCCGGCGTTGAGGAGGCTGGAGAGGATCGTGCCGCCGTGAGCGGTCTCAGGAGCCCGGCGCAGGGCTCGCGAGCGCCTTCACGAGCCGGTACAGGTCGGATCGACGACACGCGCAGTAGACCAGCCCCTTCACCCGCCGGCATGGCTCGAAGGCGCGCCCTCGGTTGAGGCCGTCACAGCCATTCCCGCCGAGCGCCGATGGCGTAGCCGATCACGTTGACGGCGAGATGGGCAATGACGACGACCGCGAAGGCCAGCAGCGCCTGCCCCGCGCTCATCCGCCAGATGGGCCCGAGCAGGAGCCAGACCCCGAGCACGAAATCGCCCTGATCGAAGACCGCCAGCAGGGCGCCGAGCGCCGAGGCCCTTCGGGCGCCGGGAGCGATGTCGAGCTGACGCTTCACGAAGCTGTTGGGCAGCTCGCCCAGGACGACGCCGAGGGCCAGGAGGGCGCCGAACGTCCAGGGTCCCGCAGCCCGGAGGTCCTCCGGGAGTCGCCGCCAGTACGCGGGGACGCGCGAGAGGAGGACCGTTGCCGCGAGGACGCCGGCGAACATGGTCGCCACGCCGCGCCAGGTCTTGTTGTCGCCGAGGAGGCGCCGGCCGCGAAGCGTGGCGCCTCCGTCGAGGGGGCGCTTGAGCGTCGGAAAGAGGTCGAAGCGGAGCACGGGCGCGTGCGCCAGGTAGGCCCCGAGGACCGGGAGGAAGATCCAGAGAGCGCGGGCATCGCCCATCGGGTTCCAATCGTAGCGGAACCGCCGGGAGTCCGTTCGCCAAGGCGGGTGCGATGATCGGGAAGCAGGCGCCGTCGTCGGGTTGCCGCCGGGCGGCGCGACGAAGAGGGCACCGGGCTGCATCGAGGGCAGGCGGTCGCGGCGAGGCGAGGGAAGGGACGCGGCAATGATTGGGTCGGTTTGACCCCGACCGATGGAGGCGAGCAATCCCGAATTGTCAGACGGTGGTGTTACGGTCCGTGCATGAACGCTCGAGACCTCTCCAGCCACCTCGCCGCCCTGCTCCGCAAGGAGCGGGAGGCCATGGCCGACTTCCTCCTCGCCCTCGCCCTCTTCGACGAGAAGAAGCTCTGGCGCGATCTCGGCCACACCTCGCTCTTCTGCTACCTGCGCCGCGAGCTCGGGCTCTCCGCAGGGGCGGCCCAGCACCGCAAGACCGCCGTCGAGCTCATCCAACGGTTCCCTGCCGTGGAGGCCGCCCTGCGCCAGGGCCGCCTGTGCCTCTCGTCGGTCTGCGAGCTCGCCAAGGTGGTGACGCCCGAGAACGTGGCGGAGGTCCTGCCCCGATTCTTCGGCCTGTCGCGCCGCGAGGCCGAGGCGGTCGCCGTTTCCATCCAGCCAGCCGCCGCGATCCCCCGGCGGGAGGTCGTGATGCCCCTTCGCGCCACCGTCGTCGCACCGAGCGCCGCGGTCCGCGAGGAGGTCGCGTCGGTCGAGCCGACGGTCGTCGAGGTTCACCCAGGTGAAACGCCGCCCCGGATGGATCTCGTGCTCGCTCCACCTCCCGCCCCTGCGCCGCGCCCACCCGACTCCGAGCAGCCGCTCACGGCGGAGCTCTCCCGCTTCCACCTCACCGTCTCGCGCCAGTTCATGCAGACGCTGGAGCGGACCAAGGACGCTCTCTCCCACTCGCACCCGGGAGCGAGCACCGAAGAGATCCTGATGGCGTGCATGCAGGCCATGCTGGCGAAGAAGGCGAAGCAGAGAGGCCTCGTCCAGAGGCCGCTCGAGACGCCGCGCCCGTCGCGTCCCGATCACATCCCGGCGCACGTGCGGCGCGCGGTCATGAAGCGCTCCGGCGGCCGATGCGAGTGGGTGTTCGACAACGGCGAGCGGTGCAACTCCACGTACCAGGTCGAGTGCGACCACATCATCCCGAAGGCGCTCGGCGGGCGGGCGACGGTCGAGAACACGAGGGCCGCCTGCCGCGGGCACAACCAGCTCGCGGCCCGGCGGGTGTTCGGTGATGCGTTCATGGACCGGTTCGCGCGCACGCGCCGGAAGCCGGTCTCGCCGCACAGCCGCTTCTTCGGGGCGGACGCCGGTGGCCGGAGCGAGGAGCGGGACGCGGGCGGCTGAGACGAGCGGGCGCGACCGCTCACTCGCCCAGCTTCGCCCGGTTCGCCTCCCGCTGCATCTCCTCCTCCGGCTTCGGCGGCAGGATCTCATCGGGCCGGTGCACCGCGCCGTCCTTCACGACGGCGTGGATGCGGGCGAGGTTCCCCACGTCGGCGAGGGGGCTCGCGTCGAGCACCACGAGGTCGGCGAGCTTGCCGGGCTCCACGCTGCCGAGGTCGCGCTCCTTGCCGAAGGCGCGGGCGGCGTCGAGCGTGGCGGCGCGGAGCGCCTGCGCCGGCGTGAGGCCGGCCTGGACGTAGAGCTCGAGCTCGCGCAGGACGGCGGGGCCGTGGAACGTGCCGATGTTGCCGGCGTCGCTCCCGGCGACCACGAGGACGCCCGCATCCTCGGCGCGCTTCGCGTTCGCGAGCGCGACCGGCAGCCGCGCCGCCATCCGCTCGGCGGCCGTGGCCGCACGCTCCGGGAGCGCCGGCGGATCGACGACCGTGGCCACGACCGCGGCGTCGGCGATGGCGCGCTCGGCGGGCGACAGATGGACGTGATGGCCGAGCGCCTCGGCGTAGCCCTCGAGCACGACGAGCGTCGTGATGTACGGGACGTGGCGCTCGCGCACGAGCGCCAGGAAAGCGTCGTCCAGCGGGGCGTCGTCCACGCTGTGCACGAGCACGTCCGCGCCGGCCTGCACCGCGGTCCGTGCGGTCTCGAGCTGGGTGGCGTGGACCGCGACGCGGATCCCGAGCGCGTGGGCCTCGTCGATGGCGGCCTTCCCCACCGGCAGCCAGTCCGCGGCGGTGCCGTTCTGCGGCAGGACCCACCACAGCTTGACGAGGTCCGGGTGGCGCGCGGCCTGCTCGCGGACGATGGCCCGGGCGCGCTCGGGCGTCGTGACCTCGAGGATGGGACCGTCCCCGTCGATCATCATCTGCGGGCGCGACACCGACGAGAGGAGGGGCCCGGCCACGGACACCCGCGGCGCGAGCGCGGTGCGGCTGGCCCGCTCGCGCACCTCGAAGTTCCAGAGCGGCCCGCCCATGTCCACGACCGAGGTGACGCCGCTCCGGAGGTAGCGCGCGAACGTGCGATCGAGGGTCGCCGCGATGGCGGCGCGCTCCTTCGGGTACGGCACGCGCCCGGTGAGATCCACGATGTCCGGGCGCGTGTAGATCCCGCCGGACTGGAAGAAGTGGACGTGCGCGTCGAAGAGGCCCGGGACGATCCACTTGTCCGGGCCGCCCACGACGGCGGCGCCCGCCGGGACCGGGACCTCGGAGGCCGGCCCCACCCGCGAGATGCGGTTCCCCTCCACGAGCACCGCGGCGTCGGGCAGCGTCGTCCCGTCCGCGCGGATCACGGTGCCGCGGACGACCACCGCGGATGCAGCCGGGCGCCCACCCGACGAGACCGCGGCGGGCCGGCACGAGAGGAGGGGTGTCGTGGCGACGAGAGCGGCGAAGAGGATTCCGGAACGGGATCGCATGGCGCCTCCGGCGCCATCCCTAGCGGCGCGGGTGGGCGCGCGCACATGGCGTGGCCACGGCGCGACAGGTGCGGTCCCGGACGGGTGAATCGAACATCGCCGGAGATGGCGGATGCGGGCCGTCGCTCGACCCGGGGCCGCGCGAGGCTCCGCCCCGCGAGACGCGCAGCGCGCCGCTCCCGCTAGTGCTTCCGCGCCGCCTTCTTCGCGCCGCGCAGCGTGACGCTCGCGGTGTTGTCCTTGCGCAGGTCCACGACGAAGCGCACCGGCGCGTAGCCCTCGAGCGTCAGCTTGAGCCAGACGTTGGCGTTCTTCTTGGGGACGTTCACCCGCAGCGGAGTCTTCCCGAGGCGCTGGCCGGTGTCGAGCCGGACGATGGACGCGCCCGTCGGCGTGGAGCGGACGAGGAGCTCGACGGTCGCCGCCCGCGAGGCCGGCGCGGCTGAGGCGGTGCGGGACGAGCCCGAGCTCCGGGAGGTCGGGGCCGCCGGGGCGATCGAGCCGGCATGCGGCGCTGCGGTCGCCGCCGCGGGCTCCTTGCGCGCCGGCGCGACACCGGGTGCGGCGTCGCTGGCGGCGCCGTCCTTCCGGGCGGCGTGCCCTCCGGGCGCGGGCTCCTTGCGCACGGCCACCGGCCCCTCGACCGCTCGCCATCTCGGC
>DATDDC010000669.1:0-15230 GCA_036523995.1 Anaeromyxobacter sp. | reverse complement strand
GTCGGCGTCGAGCGGCGCATCTGGGGACCGCTCACGCTCGACCTGCAGCTCTACTACAAGGGGCTCTTCGACCTGGTCCTGCCGACGAACGAGGTCGTCGTGCGCGACGGCGCGAGCGTCCCGCTGCGCTACACGAACGGCGGCACCGGCAGCTCGTACGGCACGGAGCTGCTCCTGCGCTGGGGCGCCGGCGGCCGCTTCTTCGGGTGGCTCGCGTACTCGCTGTCGCGCAGCGTGCGCGATCAGCAGGTCGTCGGCGGAACCCTCCAGCCCGGCGGCGACGCGTTCGACCAGCCGCACAACGTCGTGGCGCTCGGGACGGTGGAGCTCCCCGAGCTCTGGACCGGCTTCTCCGCCGGCTTCCGGGTCCGCTACTCGACGGGCAACCCGTACCGGCCCACGGTCACGGCCGTGTACGACGCCGACACGGACACGTACCAGCCGGTCGTCGACCCGTCGCGGCGCGCGCGTACCCCGGCCTTCTTCCAGCTCGACCTCCGCGCCGACAAGCGCTGGACGTACCGGAGCTGGATCCTCTCCGCCTACCTCGAGGTGCAGAACGCGACGAACCGGAAGAACCCCGAGGGCGCCGCCTACAACTACGACTACTCGCGGCAGGGCTGGATGACCGGCCTGCCGCTCTTCCCGTCCTTCGGCATCCGCGCCGAGTACTAGCC
Source organism: Anaeromyxobacter sp. (assembly GCA_036523995.1). Classification (GTDB taxonomy): domain Bacteria; phylum Myxococcota; class Myxococcia; order Myxococcales; family Anaeromyxobacteraceae; genus Anaeromyxobacter. The sequence goes on along the minus strand of DATDDC010000669.1, from coordinate 14,553 downwards.
GGAGATCCCGCCATGAACCGAGCGTCGATCCTGCCCCTCGCCCTGCTCGCGCTCGCCGCCTGCACGCCGGACTTCGATCCGGCCTCGCGCGTCGAGAAGCTGCGCGTGCTCGCCGTCCAGGCGGAGCCTCCCGAGATCGCTCCCGTGCCCGCCTCCGGCATGCCGGCCGCGCCCGACCGGGCCGCGCTCACCTCGCTCGTGCTGCGCGCCGACTTCGCGACGGCTCCGGCCCGCGAGACCACGGTCCTGTACCTCGCCTGCATCCCCACGCCCGGCGATCCCACGCCGAGCCCGTGCGTCCTCCTCGCCCAGCTGAGCGACCCGGCCAGCGTGCTCGCCACCGCAGCCGGGGCGGCCTGCACCGCACCGCCGCCCGGCCGATCGGCCCCGATCGCGTTCGCGGGCGTGGAGCTGTGCCGGGCACCCGTCGCCGGTTCGTGGAAGACCTGCGGCGCCGCGGTCACGGGCGGCGGCGCCACGCTGCCACCGCCGGAGCTCGCCGTCCCGGCCGGCTACGGCTTCGACGCGCTCCCGGCGGGCGCGCCGGAACGGATCCTCGGCGTCCAGGCCGTCGTGCTCGCCTTCGTCATCGACGCGACCCCCGACGAGCTCGCGACCGGGCCCGGCGCCTGCCCCGGGGAGGTGCTCGCGAGGCGCCTCGCGGCGCTCTGGGGAGAGCGCGACCACGTGCTCTCGACGAAGCGCGTCCTGATCCGCGGCCCGGAGGCCCCGGACGCGCCGAACGAGAACCCCGCCGTCGACGGCATCGCGTCCGGAGGCACCCTCCTCGACCCCGCCGCGCCGGCGAGCCTTCCGCGGGCGAGCGTCACCCTCACGCCGGTCCTGCCCGCGGGGGCGGACGCGCTGCACCAGCCGTACACGGAGCTCGACTCCACCGGCGCTCTCGTCCGGAGCGCCCGCGAGGAGTGGGTCTACTCGTGGTTCGGCACGACCGGGGAGCTGAAGGACCTGCACACCCGGGACGGCGGCGTGGAGCCGTGGGACCTCGCGGCCGCCGCCGGCGGTCCCGCCGTCGTCGCCGCGGTGGTGCGCGACCTGCGCGGCGGGGTGGCGTGGAGATGGACGGAGGTGACGGTCGCGCCATGAGGAGCGACGCCCCTCGACCGGGTGCGCAGCGGCGGGCTCCCGTTCACGCAACGTGACTTGAATGGGCGGATGTGGTCATCGGCCGGAACGTTCTCGCCCCGGCTTCGCTGGAGGTCCGTCGTCGTGGCGCCGTCCGTCGAAACGGAGCCGCCTCCGCGATCACCACCACTCCCGGGATGAGTGCCCGTGGACGCGCGAGCCGCGGAGCCCAGCAACCTGCGGAGTCTCGGCCCGAGGACACGACCGTCGAGGGTGAGCCGCTCGGTGGGGAGCGTCCTCGCACTCCGCGTCCAGGTCGGGCAGGATGACCCGCGTGAGCTCCAGAAACCTCGGTCCCGTGGTTGCGCTCCTGCTCGGGTCGGCTCCCGGCCTCGCTCTCGGGCTGTCGGCGGTCCCCCCTCGTGCGAACGGGACGTCGGCGACATCGGAGGGCTTACCACCAACCGGGCGGATCGTGCAGATCCTCCGGGCGGTACGCCTGCGCCGCGCCGTCGCGCCACGACGGACTGCTAGAATCTCCGCCCATGGCGGCCCCAGGAGGGACGACGACGACGCGCTGGAGGCGCGCTCGATGCGTGGTGGCATGCGTCACCACGGCGAGCGGTGAGCAAGACGAGCGCGCGTTCACCTCCCCGTTCGTGATCGGCAGCGCCCCGGAATGCGAGCTGCGGATCCGCGGCGCCGAGGTCGCGCCGCAGCACGTGCAGGTCCTCCGCGACGGGATCAGCTGGTGGATCCGGAACCTCGCCGGCCCCGGCAAGGCCTTCATCGACGGGGCGCCCATCCAGTTCGTGCCGCTCGAGGGCGAGGCGCAGGTCCAGCTCGGGAAGGGCGGCCCGATCGTGTCGCTGAGGTTTGCGGAGCAGGGAGCGTCCGAGCCGGTCGCGCCTGCGGCGCCGGCGCCGGGCGGCGATCGAGAGCTGTCGGAGGCCGAGATCATCCAGCGCTACATCAAGCCGGTCGGCGACGCGCCGGCCGGCAAGCAGACCATGATGTTCCGGGCGGCGTTCCAGAGCGTCCAGAAGAAGTCGTCCCGCCGTTACCACCTCGTCATCGGAGCGATCCTCCTCGTGCTCGTGAGCGCGGGAGGCGTGATCGCGTACCAGCGGCAGAAGCTCCACGCGCTCCAGGCGACGGCCGAGCGGTTCTTCTACGCCATGAAGACGCTCGAGCTCCGCACCGCGCAGCTCGAGGAGCTCGTCCTCGCGAACGCGGCCCCGGAGCAGGCCGCCGCGCTCGGCCAGAGCCGGGAGAGGCTGAAGCACATGGAGGGCGAGTACGACGCGTTCGTCCGCGAGCTCGGCGCCTACGGCAAGGTGTCCGAGCGGCAGCGGTACATCCTGCGCGTCGCGCGGCGCTTCGGCGAGTGCGAGGTCAACATCCCCGGCGCGTTCGTCTCGGAGGTGGAGCATTACATCGAGCGCTGGCGGCAGAACGGTCGCCTGGGGATCGCGCTCCGCAGGGCGAAACAGCACGGGTACGGCGTGGTGATCACCCGGGCCTTCACCCAGGCCGGCCTTCCTCCGCAGTACATCTACCTCGCGCTGCAGGAGAGCGCCTTCGACGAGCGGGCCGTCGGGAAGCCGACGCGGTACGGGTTCGCGAAGGGGATGTGGCAGTTCATCTCGCTCACGGGACACCAGTACGGCCTGCGCATCGGCCCGATGTGCGAGCAGGCCGCGTACGATCCGCAGGACGAGCGCTTCGACTGGCCCAAGGCCACCCGTGCCGCGGCGAAGTACATCCGGAAGCTGACGACGACCGACGCGCAGGGCTCCGGGCTCCTCGTCATGGCCTCGTACAACTGGGGCGAGGACAAGGTCCGGGGCATCATCCTCTCGATGCCGGAGAACCCGCGGGAGAGGAACTTCTGGCAGCTGATCGCGCTCCACGACGTGCCGAAGGAGACGCGCGACTACGTCCTGTCGATCGTCTCCGCGGCGGTCATCTGCGAGAACCCGAGCCTGTTCGGCTTCGACCTCGAGTGTCCGATCCCTCCCCAGCCGCGGATCGACGAGCTCGGCCGCGACCGGTCGAGCTAAGCGCCACCTGCGTCCACGCTGGACGGAGCGAGCGATCGGCGCGCTCAGAGATCGAGAACGACGTCTCCGGCGGGCCTGGAGCAGCAGATGAGCAGGCTGCCGGCCGCGGGTGGGTCGAGCGGCTCGGGGTCGTAGCTCACCGATCCCGAGATGAGCCCGCTCTTGCAGTTGTGGCAGACGCCGGTGCGGCACGACCACCTCGCCGGCACGTCGCAGGCCTCCGCGAGCTCGAGCAGGCTGCCGAGCGATGGATTCCACGGCACGGCGAGCCCGCTCCGGGCGAAGGAGACGAGCGGTCCCGGTCCGGGCGCTCCGGGGGGTGGGTGCGGCGCGCGGGCGGGAGCGGGCGCGATCCCCGGCGTCATCGACTCGCCGGGCCCGAACACCTCGGTATGGATCCGGGCGCGGGAGACTCCCCACCCCGCGAGGCCGACCGTCAGGTCGCGCAGGAACGCGGGAGGGCCGCACAGGTAGAAGTCCGCATCGCGGGGAACCCCCGCCTCCTCGAGCGCGGCGACGGTGAGATGTCCGGGGGCGTCGAAGTCCGTCCCGGGCACGTCCTCCGGCCTGCTGTAGCGGACGTGAGAGTGCCCGCCGGGGAGCGCACGCAGCAGGTCGCGGGACTCCTCGCGGAACGGGTGCTCGTCCCGGTTGCGCGCGCCGAACAGCCACCACACGTCCCGCCTCGAGGCCTCCGCCGCCAGCACGTGGAGCATCGCCAGCACCGGCGTCGCCCCCACGCCGGCGCTGAGCAGGACGACCGGTCCCTCGCCCTCACGCAGCGTGAAAGCTCCTCGGGGGGCGCTCACCTCGACCAGGTCGCCCACGCGTGCGCGATCGGAGAGGTAGGCGCTCGCCACGCCTCGGGGCTCGCGCTTGACGCTCACGCGGTATCGCTCGAGGCTCGGCGGACCGGAGAGCGAATAGCTGCGCAGCACCGGAGGCGCTCCGGCGGCGAGCCGCAGGCGCAGGACCACGAACTGCCCCGCCAGCGCAGCCACGAGGGGGGCCCCGTCCGCGGGCTCGAGCTCGAAGGACGCGACGCTGCTGCTCTCGCGGGCGATGCGTGCGATGCGTAGCGTGCGGAAGCCCTGCCACGCCGGTGGCGGGCCCGACGGAGGGTCGAGCCCGGGGTTGCCGGCCGCCGCACCCGCGACCCCTTCCTCGTGATCGAGCATGGCCTGGAAGGACCCTCTCCAGCCCGGGCTCAGCGCCTGGATGCGGAGCGCGCGCTCCAGATCCCCCCGGACGTGGCCGGGCAGGTAGAGGAGCGCGCTCACCCGCGCGACCGTCATGCGCTCGGGGCCTTCCGCCACCTGGACGATCTCGTCGCCCGCCGCGACCTCGCCCTCCTGGAGCACGCGCATGTAGAACCCGGGCCTGCCGCTCGAGACGAGCAGCGCGGGCATCCGGGGCTCCTCCATGCGGATCCCGACGCGGTAGCAGGTCACGCGCGGCTGCGTGACCTCGAAGACCGCTCCCCCGATGCGATAGCGGTCCCCGATGCACACCTCGTCATCTGGCAGGCCCTCGACGGTGAAGTTCTCGCCGAATTGCCCGAAGGTGAAGCCGCCCCGGCCGAGCTCCTTCTCCCAGAACCGGTACGAGGCGATCGGGTAGACGAGCACCGCCCGCTGCTCACCCCCGTGGCCGGCCAGGTCGCCCTGCTTGTCGCCGTCGACGTTGAGCCGCCTCACCATGCGCCGGCCAGCCACGGGGGCCTTCCAGACCGACGTGTGAACGGTCTGGCCGTGCCATGCGACGTCGCGGGGGAGCCCCACGTTCACGGATAGCAATCGAGCCACTTGGTGCTCCCTCGCTCCCTCTCCGGCGACGAGCGCTACTTCCGCTGCGTGTAGCTGAACCAGGTCCCGAAGGGATCCTTCACCACCGCCTCGACCCCGTAGGGCCGCTCCGTCGGCGGGCTCACGAACTCGGCGGGGCGCCCACGCGCCGGGCGAAGAGCGCGCTGAAGGACCCGAGGCTCGTGAAGCCGACGTTGGTCCCTATTTCGGCCGGTTCACTCGCCCGCACGCCGAGCAGCGGATCATCGCCCCGTCGATCTCGCCGAGCTTGAGCGACGCCGCGATCACCGTCTGGCACGCACCGCAGGCGTAGTCGACGGAGCCCGTGCCGCTCAGGACCGGGACCTTTCGCGACGAGACGACCGCCGCGCCGGAGTCGGGCTCGCCGACGAGCTCCATCACGAGGGTTCGGTTGCCCATGGGCGCCCATGCTAGAACCACCGCGCTCGGGCCGAAAGAGGCCTCGGGTCGCTCGTCGCAGGAGCGGCCTTCGACTGGACCGCGGCGCGCACGGCGAAGCCGAGGGAGTGTCGGTGAAGCATCGCGGACTTCAGAGCCCCAGGTCCCGGCGGATCTCGGCGATGGGCTTGCCGCCGAACCTCGCCTTGGCCTGCTCGGCGGTCGAGAACGAGCGCGTCTGCATCCGATCGATGTAGAGCGTGCCGTCGAGGTGATCGATCTCGTGCTGCAGGATCCGCGCGGGCCAGCCCTTCACCCGCCACGTCCGGGAAACGCCGGTCTCGTCGAGCCCGCGCACCTCGACCTCGCCGGCGCGCTCGACGAGCGCGACGAAGCCCCCGACGCTGAGGCAGCCCTCGAAGAAGGTCGCGCGCCCGTCGCCCACGGCGCGCAGCACCGGATTGACGAGGACCCGCACCGGGAACGGCACGCGCTCGCGCTCCCGCCGCTCCTCCTCGGTGAGGCGGCTCACGTACTCCTCGCGATCCTCGAGGACGATCACGCGCCAGGGCACGCCGACCTGCGGGGCGGCGAGGCCGACGCCCGGGGCGGCGCGCATCGTGGCGATCATCCGCCGGACGAGGTCCTGGAAGGCGGGGGTCGGGATCGTCTCCAGCGGGACCTCGCTCGCGCGGGAGCGGAGGACGGGGTCGCCGGTCTGGACGACGGGCATCGCGTCGGGCGTCATGGGAGCGGTGGGTAGGGGTCGCGGGGCCGTGGCGCAACCGAAGAGCGCAACGGCGCCGAGGAGGACCGCGCGGGGGAGCCGTCGCATCGGCCCATTGTCGCTCCGATGGCGATCCGGTGGCCAGGCGACCGACCCGCGGAGAGCTCGACGGCGCCTGGGCCTTCCCGCTCGCCGCGCTACGCCACGCGGATGACGACCTTCCCCCGGGCGTGACCCTCCCCGACGTGCCGGACGGCCTCGGGGACCTCGCTCAGCGGGTACGTCCTGTCGACGACGGGCGCGATCTTTCCGGTGCGGCGACCCGCTCAGCGCCGCACGGTCTTCACGTGCTCGACGAGCTGCTCGAGCGCCTTGCCCCATCCGTCCTCGAAGCCCATGGCGTCGTGCTTGTTGCGGCTCTCCTCGTCGCCGTGCATCACGATGGCCGTGTACTTCGTTCCCCTCCCCTGCGGCTCGAGCAGGATGCTGGCCGTGAAGCGGAATCCCAGATGCGCGTCCCGCCGCGACGGCCGGAAGCCCGCCTCGAGCGCGTCGGTCCAGACCAGCTTCCTGTTCGGGACGATCTCCAGGTAGCAGCCCGTGTTCGGGTAGTCCTTCCCCTCGGGCGAGCGCATGACCGTGCGGAAGATGCCGCCGGGTCGCAGGTCGATCTCGCACTCCACGGTGGCCCACGGCGCGGGCGTGAACCATTTCTTGAGGTGCTCCGGCTGCGTCCAGGCCATCCAGACGAGCTCGGGGGACACGTCGACGGCTCTCTCCAGAACGAGGTCCAGCTTGGGGTCGATCGTCATCTCCTCTCCTTCCTTCTCCTGGGGTTCACCGTCGCCTCGAGGTCCTCCAGGTACCGGTCGAGCTGATCGAGCCGGCGCTCCCAGAGCGCGCGCTGCTCGCTCATCCAGCCCTCCGCCGCCTTCAGCGGCCCGGGCGAGATCCGGTAGGTCCGGATCCGGCCGGACTTCCGCGAGCGAACGAGGCCGCAGCCCTCCAGCATCTTGAGGTGGTGCAGGAAGGACGGCAGCGCCATGTCGAACGGCTCGGCGAGCCGGCTCACGGGGGCCGGCCCGCCGCTCAGGCGGTGAAGGACGGCCCTGCGCGTGGGGTCGGCCAGGGCCTGGAACACGCGATCGAGCTCGACGGCTTGGTTAGGCACGGACCTAACCATAGTGCGGCGTGATACATAGGTCAACGTCTAAGTGTTCCGGAGGTCCCCGGGGCCACGGCCGGCCGTTCACGCCTCGCCGCCGCCGGGCTCGCCGTCGCCGAGCGCCGCCAGGGCCTCGCGGCTCGGCGCGCGCAGCGGGACCTCGAGCGGGTCCACGCGCGCGCCCGGCGGACCACAGACGGGGCAGTCCTCTTTCCGGACGGGCGAGAGCCAGACCGACTGGAACGCGCCCTGGCCCGGCACGTCGCGGAAGATCTCCGGGTAGAACCAGTAGCGCGGGACGGTGGAGAGGGTGAGGTAGGGCGTCCCGTCCGACACGGCTCCCTCGGCGAGGGCGCCGAGCTTCCCTCCAGGCTGGAGGAGCGAGAGGGCGAGCTTCACCGCGGCGCTCGCGACGTGCTGGATGTCGGCGCCGAGCGCGCTCTCGCCCGCGAGCCGCCCGGTGCCGTAGTCGGCCTGCCGCTCCACTCGCCCGGCCGTCCGCTCGACGGCGTGGCGCGCCCGGGTGGCGCACAGGTAGCAAGGCGTCCGCTCCGGGACCGTGAGGATCACCTCTCCGCCCTGGGCGCCGGCGTAGAGGCCGACGAAGAGCGCGGGCCGCTGCCGCGCGTAGGCGAAGCGGTCGAGCGCGCGCTGCGCGGCGGGGTCGTCGGTGGCCGCCACCACGAGGTCGGCGGCGCGCACCAGGGCGTCGAGCTGCGCCGCGGCGAGGTCCTCCACCGCCACCGGGTGCAGGGTGAGGCGCAGCGCGGGCGCCACAGAGAGGAGGCGGCGCGCGAGCGCCTCGGGCTTCGTGCGGCCGACGTCCTCCGCGGCGTAGGCGGTCCTGGACAGGTTCGCGGCCTCGACCGCGTCGGGGTCGAGGAGGGCGAGGCCGCCCAGGCCGCTCCGCGCGAGCTGCTCCGCGAGGTAGGAGCCGACGGAGCCCAGCCCGGCCACGAGCACGTTCCGATCGCGCAGCGACGAGGAGACGATCCCCGCGCTCCGCTCGTGCAGCGCCGCCCCGAGGGATCCGGCCGCGGCCTCGGGGTCCTCGCCGGTGAGGCGCACCGGCCAGCCCGCCAGCGCCGCGCGAGCGGGGTCGGAGGTGAGCGCGGGCCCGCCGCGTGGGCCGAAGGCGCGCCGATACGGTCCGGGCGGGAAGAGCAGCGTCCGGGCCGCGCGCAGGAGCCGCTCCTCCTCGGGATCGTCGAGCCGCCAGGGGAGCTGGAGCTGCTCGGTCGCGCCGCCCCGGGTGAGGAGCACGACGGGCGGCATGGCCGGATAGTGCTCGCCCGCGACGACGAGCAGATCCACGTCGCCCGGCAGGCGCAGGCGTCCCGCCGGGACGAGCCCGGAGCCCGGGTCCGCCTCCAGGATCGCCGGCCCGCTCCCGCCCAGCTCGCGCGCGAGCCGCTCGAGATCGCGCCGGAGCGGCAGCACGCGGGGGCGGAACGGGAGGATCCGGGCCGCGTCCCCTGGACCGCGCCAGGCGGCGAAGCAGGAGAGCTTGCCGGACGGCAGCGGGATCTCGTGCGGCGCCAGCTCCGCCGATTCACCGCGCGTGATCACCGGGGCGAGGTAGCACGGCATGTGGCCGTTCCTGCGGAGCCCCTCGGCGAGCTCGCGAACGTCCTGCTCCGAGGGGTGGTCGAGCCCGCGGGGATGCGAGTGGACGACGCCCTTCAGCTCGAGCCCCTCGTCGCGCTCGAGGGCCTTCACGCCGGCGTCGAGCGCGCGCGAGGGCGCCCAGCTCGCGCTGCTGGCCGCGGCCTCGGGATCGGGGAGGAACCGGCTGACGAGCGGACGGCCCCGGGGGCCGAGCAGGGCGCCGCCTCGCTCGGGCGGGTGGGCGGCGACCTCGCGCTCGAGATCGCCGAGCACCCAGTCGCCCCAGGTGAGCAACTAGGCTCCCGGAGCGGCGAAGACGCCCCGATGCACCTCGGAGAGCCCCGGCCCCTCGTTCTCCGGAACCGAGTCGCCCAGGCGGATCCGTCCGCCCGGATCGACGAAGACCTTCCGGGCGCGCTCGGGCGGCCGGTCGTCACCGCGCTCGCGATCCTCCCGGAGCAGGAGCTCGAGACGCTGCAGGACGGTTTCGGACATGGGGACTCCTCCTCTCAGAACGGAAAGCGGCCGGTGCGCCGCCACTCCGCGTATCCGTTGGCCCAGAGCACGCTCCGCGCGAAGGCGCCCTCGAGCGTCGGCATCCCGCCGCCCGGATCGCCGCCCAGGCACAGGCGCGCGTCGGGGAAGACGTGGCAGGCGTGGGGATCGGTGGCCGAGTCGAGCATGGGCTCGACGACCTTCACCTGGTAGGCGGCGCCGTCGAACCAGAGGAACAGGCGGAACGTGTCCCCCTGCTCGGAGGTCACCGGGTAGAGCCAGCCGCTGGTCCCCTGCGCGGTGACCCGTCGCGCCTTCGCGGGAAGGCAGCCCTCCGCGGCGAGGCGGTCCCGGCTCTCGCGAACGAGGGCGTCGCCGAGTCGGGCGAGGGCGTCGAGCAAGCGGAGCCTCCCGGAAGGTCGTGGGCCTGCAGCCCGAGAATTCTACCGGGCGGGGCGGGCTGGCGCACGCTGAGCGCCTGCGTCGCCGGTCGCGCGAGCCGTCCGGGGGTGATGCCGGCGAGTGCCTCACCGGCGTCCCCGCGTCGCCGGGCTTCGAGCGGGCGGAGCGCCGCTACCTCGCCCTCGAGCCGATCGCCACGAGCCTCTTCGGCGCGAGCGCGGTCCTCGGAGTGCTCCTCTGAGCCGTCGACCGGGCGCTGCACTTCGGCATCCGGGCGCCCCGCACGCCCGAGGCGGCGCGCTGAAGCGTCCGACCCCGCCGCGGAGGCGACGGCGACGTCGCGAGGGCCGGCGGAGCTCACGGGATCGCCGAGGTCGTCCGGCGGGATCTCACGCCTCGAGGAGGTCCGCGAGCGCGCCGAGATCCGGGACGACGAGGTCCGCGGCGCCAGGCCTGCGGTGAGGCCGCTCGACGTACACGGTCGTGAGCCCGAGCCGACGAGCGACGGACAGGTCGTAGTCCGCGTACGCGGAGACGTGCCACCACCCGCGGCCGAACGGGATTCCCGCGGCGCGAGCCGCGTGCTCCCACACGCGTGGATCCGGCTTGTAGCAGCCGATCTCCTCGGCGCACCACCAGTGCGTCAGGCGGAATCCGAGCTGGCGCTGCACCTGCTCGCCGTGGGCGCGGTCGGAGTTCGTCGTCGCGCCGCAGGGCGCGGCGCGCAGGATGCGCGCGAGCGCACCTCGCGAATCCGGGAACGGCGGCCAGCTCCCCGCGGCCGCGCCGATCTCGGCGGCGGCGGCCGCAGGGAGGCCGGCGACCTCGACCAGGCTCTCCGCCACGATGTCGCGGTACGGCCGCCGCGGGCTCGCCTGCTCGAGCCGCCCCTGAACGTCGATCAGCTCGTCGAAGCGTCGCTCGGGGAGGACGCCGCCCGCGCGCGAGACCGCGTCCAGCGTGCCGCGCCGCCAGTCGACGATCGTGCCGAAGACGTCGAAGGTGACGAGCTCGGGGCGGCGCGCGGGCACGGGCGTCGCGTCCCTCAGCCGAGCGAGCGGCTCTCGTCGATGCAGAGGAGCCGCACGCGCCCCTGCGCGACGAGGCTCCCCTGCTCGTCCCGGATCCACGCCTCCCATACCTGGGTGGTGCGGCCGCGCGTCACGGGACGCGCCTGGGCGGTCAGCCTGCCGGACCGCACCGCCCGGATGAACGAGGTGTTGTTCTCCAGGCCGACCACGAGCTGGCCGCGCGGAAGCGCCACCAGCGCCGCGCCGATGGAGGCCAGCGTCTCGATGACGCCACAGTGCACGCCGCCGTGGACGATCCCGTAGCCCTGGTGATGCTTCTCGGTGACCTCCCACGCGCCGGTCACCTCCTCGGAGCTGGCCGTGAGGATGGTGATCCCCATCTCCTTGGCCCAACCCGGCAGCCGGTTCATCGCTTCGGCGAAGTCCTCGCTCATGCACGTGCTCCCGTCCTGCCGTCTTGCCGGAGCCTTCCAGGGCCGGCCCAGACCAGAGTAACGGCACGCATCCCGTGGCGCAGTGGCGAAGAAGGCGCTCGCCCCCGGCGCGCGAGCTTCGACGATCCCCATCTCCTTGACCCAGCCCGGCGGTCGGTCCATAGCTTCGGCGAACCCGTCGCTCGTGCACGCGCTCCCCGTCCTGCTTCCCTCACGGCGCTCGCGAGGCCCGAGCCCCCGGCGAGAGCGACGGCACGAGCTCCGCGACGCGGCAGGGGGGGAAGGGCCTTCGGCGTGAGCACGGCGAGCGCGACCCCGGAAGCGCAGGCGACGGAGCGTGACAACGCCCGCGTCTGGAGAGGCCAGCCGGGGCACTACGAGGTCTGGTACCTCACGTTCAACCATCGGCCCTCCCGGACCGGCTTCTGGATCCGCTACACGCTCGAGGCCCCCCGCTCCGGGCGCGGCGAGCCCCACGCGCAGCTCTGGTTCGCACACTTCGACGCCCTGGACCCGAAGCGCAACTTCGCCGTCCACCGCAAGCTCCCCATCGCGTCGATGGTGGCCCGGGCCGCTCCGTTCGAAGTGCGCATCGGCGACGCGACGCTGACGCATGCGTCGGCGCGCGGCAGCCTCGAGGGTGCGGGCCACTCTGCGCGCTGGGACCTCGGGTGGACCCCTGCGCGGCGCACGCACCTCTTCCTCCCCGGATTCGCGTATCGCTCACCGAGGGTCAGCACGAAGGTGCTCTCGCCGAACCTGGACGTGGCCCTGAGCGGGCGCGTCGAGGTCGACGGCCGCACCCTCGCGCTCGAGGCCGAGCCCGGCGCCCAGACGCACCTGTGGGGCCGCAAGCACGCGGATGCCTGGGCATGGGGCCACTGCAACGCCTTCGAGGGCAGGACGGGCACCGCGTTCGAGGCGCTGACCGTGCGCGCCCGCCCCCTTGCCCCATGGCTCACGTTCCTCACCCTCGTCCTCGACGGCGAGACGCTCCGGCTCGGCAGGCTCGCCGGCACCGTGCTCAACCGTGGCCGGATGGGCACGACCCGCTACGAGATGCGCGCGTACGGCTCCGAGGTGCGCATCGAGGGCGAATACTCGTGCCGGCCGGAGGACATGGTCGTCGCCGAGTACGCCGACCCGGATGGCGAGCCGTCCTACTGCGCGAACACCGAGGTGGCCGACCTCTCGCTCACGGTCTACCGCCGCTCCGGGTGGCTGCGGCGGTGGGTCGAGCAGGCGCGCCTCGCGGCGCCCAGGTGCGGCCACTTCGAGGTCGGCGGCCGGTCCGCGGATCCGGCCATCCAGCGCCGGTACGTCACCGTCTAGCGCGCCGGATTTCCTTCGAGCACGGTCAGCGCGCTCGGGGACAGCTCAGCGGCTGGCCTCGAGGATCCGCCGCAGCAGCGTGGGGTCCGGGGCGAGCTGCCTCCGCGTGATCGCGTAGACCGTCTCCACGATCGCGGCGTTGACCGGCGCAGCGACGCCGAGCTGCCGGCCGAGGCTCACGACGTGACCGTTGACCCAGTCGATCTCGGTCGCGCGGCCTCGCTCGAAGTCCTGGAGCATGGACGGCTTCACGTCGCCGTAGCCCTTCAGGACCTCGCCGAGCCAGGCGTCGTGCGCCTCGCCCGGGACGCTCCTTCCGCTCCATGCCGGCGGCACCGGGTCCACGAGCATCCGCTCCGGCCGGACCCCGCTCGCCAGCGCCACCGACAGCGCCTCGTCGTACGTCCGGTCGAAGACCTCGCGGCCTTCGGGCCAGGCGATGTATTCACGCATCGTCCGCCCTGCGACCGCACCGATGGTGGTCACCGAGCAGTTGAGGAGCAGCTTCGACCAGACGGCCCCGCGGATGTTCGGCGTCGACCTCACCTCCACCGCGCGGCCGAGCCAGCGGCGGACGCGCTCGGCCCGCTCGCTCTCGCCGCCGGCGAGCTCCCCGATGAGCAGATGTCCCGCGTTGCGCTGCTCGTAGACGCCCGGCGCCGTCATCGTCGCCCCGAGGTTCGAGAGCCCGCCGAGCACCCAGCCGCCCCCGAGCCGCTCGGCGAGCGTCTGCGCCACGGCCCCGTTCTGGATGGGGAGCAGCGTGCCGCCGGGCCCGAGCAGCGCGGGCAGCTCCGGCGCCAGCTCCATCGCATCGTGAGCCTTGGTGGCCAGGACGATCAGGTCGAACGGGTCGCCAGCGCGGTACCCGTCCACGGGAGCGACCTCCGCTGCATCGACGGAGACGACGCCGCCGACGCCGGTCACCCGCAGGCCGGAGGCCTTCAGCCTGGCCGCCGACTCCGCATTCCGGGTCGCCAGGTGAACGGGAGCTCCGGACGCCCGCAGGCGGGCCGCGACGAGCCCGCCCAGGGCCCCGACTCCGACGATCAACGCCCTCATGTCCGCTTCCGACCTCCGGCCAGTGGCCGTCGAGTGATAGAGCGCGCTCGGCGGTGCCGCACCTCTCCTTCGAGGTGCGCTCCGGCTCGCGCGAGCGTCGGCTCGAGAGGCGGAGCCCACCTCACGGAGCTGGAGCGAGCGATCGGCGGGGGCGCCTGCCGCGGGCTCAGCTCGCGTACGCCGCGACCATCGAGAGCACGACGACGAGACCGGCGAACGCGGCGAACACGCCGTGATCGGCGCGCTCCGCGGCGCGGGGCGACAGCATCCGCAGCGCGGCGACGACGAGGACGAGCCACAGGATGCCCTCGTGCGTCGCGTAGAGCGCCGCCCCGGCGATCACGGCGATGCCGAAGCGCTGCGCCTGGGTGAGGGCGTTGAATCCGCGCGCGCCGTCGAGTGACCAGATCGGCGTCAGGTTGAACAGGTTCACCACGGCGCCGGCGTGCGCGACGGCGAGGAGCAGCGCGGAGCCGGTGAGCCGCGCGAGCAAGGCGAGCGCCACGGCGACCGCTGCGCCCACCACCGGGCCGGCGAGCCCGACCTGCGCGTCGGTGCGCGCGTCGGGCGGCGCCCGCCGCATGCGCACGAACGCGCCGACGCCGGGGATGAACATGGGCGCGCTCGCCGGGATCCCCGCGCGGCGAAGCGCCACCACGTGCCCGAGCTCGTGCAGGTAGATCGAGCCGAGGAAGCCGGCCGCGAACTTCCACCCCCACAGCTGCCAGTAGAGCGCGAACGCGGCGAAGAGCGAGAGCACCGACGCGACCTTCGCGAAGCCGATCAGCTTCCAGGCGCCGAACGCGACCACCGCGACGGGGCCGAGCCGCTTCACCCATCCCGGCGCCTCGCGCTTCTCGGCGCCGGCCGGCACGGCGGCAGACCATCGCGCCACCTCGCCGGACACCGTCTCGTGCTGCCGCGTTCCGGCCGGCAGGAGCGCC
>DATDDC010000668.1:0-2141 GCA_036523995.1 Anaeromyxobacter sp. | reverse complement strand
GCTCGCGCTGCGGGCGAGCCGCGCCACGCCCGGGGGGCGGCGCGCGGCCGCGCGGGGGAGCGGCTACCGCCCGCTCACCTGCCGCATGAGCCCCTCCTGCGCCGCGCTCGCCACGAGCCGGCCGCCGCGGTCGTAGATCATCCCGCGGGCGAGGCCCCGGGCCGACTGCGCGGAGGGGGAGTCCATGACGTAGAGCAGCCACTCGTCCACGCGCGCCGCGCGGTGGAACCAGAGCGCGTGGTCGATCGAGGCGACGATCATCGATCGCTGCCACCAGCTCACGCCGTGCGGGCGCAGCGCGGTGGCGACGAGGTGGAAGTCGGACGCGTAGGCGAGCACGCAGCGGTGGAGTTGGGGGTCGTCCGGCATGCGATCGAAGGCGCGGAACCAGACCGCCTGGCGCGGCTCGCCGGGCCTGGGCCGCAGCGGATTCTGCGGCTCGACGGGCCGGAACTCGATGGCGCTGGGGATGCGCAGGGCCTCCTCCAGCTGCGGAGGGACCGGGCCGGCCTCGGAGAGCCATCGCTCGATGAGCTCGGTCGAGGAGGTGAGCGCCTCGGGCGGCGGCACGTCCGGCATGGGCGCGGCGTGCTCGAGCCCTGCCTCGGGCGCCTGGAAGGAGGCGATCATCGAGAGGATGGGCCGCCCGTGCTGGATGGCCTGCACGCGGCGGGCGGAGAAGCTCCTCCCGTCCCGGATGCGGTCCACCTGGTAGACGATGGGCGCCGCCACGTCGCCGGGCAGGAGGAAGTAGGCGTGCAGGGAGTGAGGCACGCGGCCGTCGACGGTGCGCTCCGCCGCGACCAGCGCCTGGCCGATCACCTGGCCGCCGAACACGCGGGGGACCCCGATGTCCCGCGACTGGCCGCGGAAGAGGTTCACCTCGAGCGGCTCCAGGTCGAGCTGGCGGATCACCGCGCCCAGCGTCTCGTTCATGCGGCACGCTCCTTCGCGCGGGGAAGCTTACTCCGGCGCCCGGCGCGGCAGATGGACGCGGGGAGCCCCATGAGGAGAACCCTCCCCCCGGTCACACTCTGGGTGTGGCATGCTCCACAGGAGAGGCCATGCCCGACCCACGCCCGGTACGCTCGGATCTCTCCCCGCACGGCCGCGACGTCACGATCCTGGCGCTCGACGGGGGAGGCATCCGCGGGCTCATCCCCGCGCGCGTGCTCGAGGCCATCGAGGATCGCACCGGCATGCCGGCGTGCCGCCTCTTCGACCTCGTGGCGGGCACCTCCACGGGTGGCATCCTCGCCCTCGCCCTCACGGCGCCGAAGGCGGACCGGTCCGGGCCTCGCTACTCGGCCTCGGATCTGGTGACGCTCTACCGGACGAGGGGACCCGAGATCTTCCGGCGCTCCCTCTGGCACTCCCTCGCCTCGCTGCGGGGATTCGCGGGGCCGAAGTACTCGGCGAGGCCCATCGAGACGGTGCTCCGCGAGTACTTCGGGTCGGCCCGGCTCGGCGACGCGCTCACCCCCGTGCTCGTGACGAGCTACGACACGGCCGCCGCGAAGCCGTACCTCTTCAAGAGCTACCGCGAGCAGAGCGCGGAGGGCTCCGGCTCGGGCCTGCCCGACGATCACCTCCTCTGGCGCGCCGCGCGCGCGACGTCCGCCGCGCCGACCTTCTTCCCTCCCTTCGCCCTCGAGGGCCGCTCGCTCGTCGACGGCGGCCTCTTCGCGAACGACCCCGCCATGTGCGCGCTCGCGGACGCCTACAAGATGTTCGGCGGATCGCGGTCCAGGTACCTCCTCGTGTCGATCGGCACCGGGAACGACGAGATCCGGCTCGGCTACGGCCAGGTGAGGGGACGGGGGCTCCTGCGCTGGGCGATCCCGATCCTGAAGATGGTGTTCGACGGGGTGAGCGACGCGGTCGACTACCAGGCCCGGGAGATGGCGGACCGCTACTGGCGCTTCCAGGCCGACGGCGTGCGCCAGGAGCTCGACGACGCCTCGCCCGACGCCGTCCGCCAGCTCCTCGCGGCCGCGGACGGGCTCGTGGCCGCGCGCCGAGCGGACCTCGACGAGCTGGCGCGCGTGCTCCGCTCGAACCTCGCGCCCACCGGGCCGGTGGCGGAGCGGCGGCCGAGCTGATGAGATGGATCGCGGAGGTGCCCCTTGCGCGATCCCTTC